>CAIPJU010000486.1 GCA_903865465.1 uncultured Bacteroidota bacterium | reverse complement strand
CTTACAATGATTAAACAATAATTCCAGATGAAGATGGGATTCCACTGTAAGCCTTGCTTCTCAGGCTCAGCTTTGACATAAAGTGGAATCCAGGGGACATAAGAAAGTCTTCTCCTTTTATTATCCCGCCGGGAAGCTTAAAGGATTTTATAAGGGCGCACCTAAGTATTAAAAAGGTGGAATGACAAGAAAAAATGGCAAACGATTTTTAAAATCGCATCTTCATGATTATCTTTATTTCATAATCACAAATCAAATATTTATTATTTCAAATCAAAAACAATGTCACTTACTGATAAAATTTCCGCTGACCTGATAGCAGCAATGAAAGCAAAAGAAAAAATTGCCCTTGAAGCAATCAGGGCAGTAAAGACTGCCTTTACACTGGCTCGCTCCGATAAGGGTGCCGATTCAGTTCTTACTCCGGAAGAGGAGATTAAAATAATCCAGAAACTTGTTAAACAAAGAAAAGAGTCTGCCGATATTTATAAGTCCCAAAACCGTCCCGACCTTTACGAAAAGGAGGTTGCTGAGGCTGATGTCCTTGAAAAATATCTGCCTGCAAAAATGAGCGATGAAGAGCTTACTTCAATCCTTAAGGGAATCATCGAAAGGATCGGGGCTAAATCGGCAGCTGATATGGGAAAAGTTATGGGCCTCGCCTCTAAGGAGCTTGCCGGAAAAGCAGATGGCAAGGAGATCTCGGCTAAGGTCAAACAGATTCTTGGCTGAAAGTTTTTCGTCACAAATCGTTCCATCCTGATTTAGGGGTGAAAGAACTTAATACCTCTTTTTACAGAGGTTTTTTCTGAGGATTAATAATAACAGAAATGGAATCTGCAAAGACTTCAGGTTTCCGGCTCGAAAAGCTCTACCTCGACATTATCGATGAAAAAGGGAATTGCTTTATCCTCTACCGTGCAAAACTTAAGTTTCTGTTCCTGAAATTCCATTACTCGGCACTCATCTTCAACGATACCCTCGGAGTTACCTATGAGGGGGCTTCAGGTAAAAAAATAAGTGATCCGATTGTAAAAGAAGCCCTCATTTACTATAACAGTTCGTTGAATATAAAAGGGGTTTGGAAAAGGATGGCTGATCCCCTGCCTCCTCTTTCATTCATATATAATTCTGGCAGCGAACTGTCGTGGAACTGCCACCATCCTAAAGCCAGTACTGAAATCTTTTATGATGATACTTTTTACAAAGGTCACGGCTATGCAGAAACCCTGACAATAACCATGAAGCCTCTGAGGATCCCAATGGACGAACTCAGATGGGGTCGCTTCATCTCTGATGAGTTCACAGTAGTCTGGCTGAACTGGAAGGGAAATAATCCGCTTAACAGGATATACTGCAACGGAGAAGAGTTCAACGACGCAACCTTTAACAGTGATAAAATAGTCTTTGCAGATGGAAGGTATAAGCTCTTTTTTCAGGATATATCTACTGTCAGAAATGGTAAGGTTTCAGATGTTTTGTCATCTATACCCCGGCTAAAGGTATTTTTCGGCAAGCGACTTCTGAATACCCTCGAGGTAAAATATAAGGCCAGATCTATATTATTCTCCAACTCGGAAATCAGGGCAAAGGGTTGGTCGCTTTATGAAACAGTATTATGGAAAAAGTAAAATCTGTTGCAGGAAAGGTTCTTTATGGATTAATCTTTATTGTTATTATTCCGCTGCTCTTAATCCTTTGGGCAGGGGGAACCGAAGGTCTGATAAATCTTCCTGTCCCGGAGAATCCGGTTTCGGGATATATATTATCCATCTCAGGACTCATTATTATGCTTTCGGGTATGTTGCAGCTCATGATCCATGGAAAAGGGCTGCCAATGAATGCCTATCCTCCTGAAGTTTTCGTCAGGAAAGGCTTGTATTCATTAACAAAGCATCCTGTCTATGCCGGGGCAGTTTTTATCAGTTTTGGATTGTCAATAATATGGCATTCCTCTTCCGGTATCTGGCTGGTAACTCCTCTTTTTACTCTGATGACTGTTGCATATGTTGCCGGGTTTGAGAATGAAAAGACATTAATGCGCTTCGGGAAACCGGAATTCAGAACCTTCCTTTCTCTTCCTCAAAACGATGGTAAACAACCACTGTTGCACGAGAGGCTCTCTTCTTTCCTTCTTGCATTTATCCCATGGATTGTTGTATATGAAGCATTTATCCTGGCGGGAGTCCCGCGTGATGCTATTTATACAAATCTTTCCTTCGAAGCCAGGCTCCCGGTTTGGGAATACGCAGAACCTGTTTATGCCTTCACTTATATATTTGTTCTTCTTATTCCTTTCGTAATAAGAACAAGAGAAGCGCTAAATAAATTCGTCAAAGAAGTATGGTTTGCAATCTGCCTCATTGAATTGATCTGGTTTGTAATTCCATTTGCTGTACTTCAAAGGGAGATAATGCCTCATAATTTATTGAGCAGAATCATCCTTTTTGAGCGTTCGACGGATGGAGAAACCGGAGCATTACCCTCGTTCCATGTCGTTTGGGCTTTTATAGCGGCCAGGTATTTTGCAGGAAGCTTTAAGAAATCAGCATGGGTATGGTACACAGTTGCTTCATTGATTTCTCTGAGTTGTATTGCTACAGGGAACCATTCGATCGCGGATGTTATTGCCGGAATATTGATAACGCCGGTTTTTGCATATGGGAAGGAGAGCTGGGATCTCATAAGAAGAGGTGCTGAGGCTTTGGCCAACAGCTGGCAGGAATGGAGAATCGGCCCTCTGAGGATCATTAATCATGGTTTCTATGGTGGTTCATCAGGTTTTGCAGGAATGCTTATCACCGGCTGGTTCCTTGGCCCCCGGTATGCCTTAGCTGCCTTTATTGTTATGATATTTGTTATAATCGGGGCCGGCTTGTGGGCCCAGATCATTGAAGGATCATCAAGGCTGCTGAGACCCTACGGCTATTATGGGGGACTAATCGGTGGAATCACCGGCTGCGCCCTTGTATCATTTATATTTCCTGTCAGCTTCGCTCTATTATTGGGATCATATGCCATGGCCGCTCCATGGATTCAGGCTTTGGGACGTCTTCGATGTCTTGTTCAGGGCTGTTGTCATGGTAAACAGGCAAATGAGAATATTGGAATACGTTTCACCCATCCCCTTTCGCGGGTGAATAAAATCTCCGGACTTGCCGGTACTCCTCTGCATCCTACTCAGCTCTATTCGATCGGGTGTAATATTGTATCTGCACTGATCCTTATAAGGCTCTATAATATTGGCCTGCCAGCACTTTTCATAGTTGGAATATACTTTATACTCAACGGTCTGGGGCGTTTCGTTGAGGAATCTCTCCGGGGTGAAGCTCAGACTCCCTACTGGGCCGGGATGAGGATTTACCAGTGGATCGCAATTGTCAACATTGCGGCAGGGGCAATTCTAACAACTCTTCCCAGTCATGTTTTTTTATCCTTTAGGGTGAACCTTATATCAGTTCTCCTTGCCGCAGTAATGGGTTTCATAGTTATGTTCGTCTCTGGTGTCGATTTCCCGGAATCGGACAAAAGATTTGCAAGACTCACAAGTAATTAATTTTTAATATCATATCTGTTATTTTTGGTCAGTAATATGGCCATTCCTTGTAGTATTCCGGAATAATTCAAAATTATTCTCGGTTTTACCTGTAATGAAAATCCGAGGCTTACGTCAATGAAATAAAACAGTGTTAAATTAAAAAACGTAAGCCATGAAAAAATTCATTTTGATTACATTCCTGATTACAGTTGCAGGTGTCGCCAATGCACAGAAATCAATCGATGCCCTGTTCGATAAATATGCAGGGAAAGACGGATATACAACGGTTACGATCAACGGGGCCTTATGTAAGCTGGCTGCATTCCTGAGCAAAGAGGATGATGATGATAATGCGATGCCGGCTCATATTTCCCGTATACGTATTCTTGCACAGGATGACGAAAATGTTAAAAGCGAAAACTTTTATAACCTGGTCATCAGGGATATTGACCTTGACAAATATGATGAATTTATGAGAGTGAAGGAATCTGACCAGGAACTCCGGATATTGGTTAAAACCGAAGGAAAAAGATTCAGGGAGTTTTTACTTATTGCAGGCGGCAAGGATAATGCTTTAATCCAAATTAAAGGCGACCTGTCGTTTGAAGATGCTAAAAAGCTGTCAGACAATGCAAAGAAGGATCACAACTTCAATTTTGCAGAGAATATCAACTAAGTGACAATGTAGCTATCTTTATGACCATGAAAACAATTGCCTGCAGCTGCCATGATCAGGAATGAATTTAATGAGCTTGTTCACCGGCTAAGTCGCCAGCTCTTTGGTTATGCCTTCCGCATTCTCCGCAACCAGGAGGAGGCGGAAGATGCAGTT
>CAIPJU010000485.1 GCA_903865465.1 uncultured Bacteroidota bacterium | reverse complement strand
TATCGTCAGGCAAATTACCAACACAAAATAAGTGAACCCATTGAAAACCGTTTTTTTTAATGCCATGCCTTTGTTTTATTTTGAAATCAATTGACTGTAAAGAATTTCAACAGGATGATAGGCCTTCCGTCCCGTACCGTCCTTAATCTGATGCCTGCACGAAGTGCCAGGGGCAGAAATCAGAAACTCTTCCGCAGCTTTTCTTACTTCCGGGAAAAGCACCAATTCGCCAATTTGCATAGATACTTCATAATGTTCTTTCTCGTAACCAAACGAACCTGCCATGCCGCAGCAGCCCGATTTAATTTCTTCCACCTTACTGTTTACAGGAATTTCAAGCATTCTTTTTGTCGGCTCCACCGATGCCAGGGCTTTCTGATGACAATGCCCATGCAGTTTTATCTTCTGTGCCTCATCCGAAAAAGATTCGCTTTTGATATTCCCTGCATCAAATTCTTTCATTATAAATTCATCATAAAGCAAACAATTATTGGCAAGTGTTGCTGCCTCATTTCTCAGTTCAGGTTTTACCAAATCCGGATATTCATCTCTGAAACTTAAGATTCCTGAAGGCTCAATACCTATCAGTGGCGTTTCTTTTGTAATTACATCTTTCAGCAATGCCACATTGGTGTTGGCTATGTCCCGGGCTTTGTACAACATTCCTTTTGATAAATAAGTTCTGCCGCTTTCCAGATGAGGAGTAATCATTACCTTATAACCCAATCCTTCCAGCAGTTTCACCATGCTTATGCCAACGGCAGTATCATTATAATTGGTAACCTCATCCACAAACAAAAAAACCTTTCTCTTCTGTGTAGATTCCTTGTCTGAAGTCTTTTCATGCTTTGTGAACCATGACAAAAAGCTTTGTTTATACAACAAAGGCATGCTGCGTTTCGGGGCAAAACCCAGACTCCCTTTGATGACATCCGATACCAAAGGCGCCTTCATAAAGAAATTAAACACGCCCGGAAACATGGCTCCTAGATTGTTTATTTTGTTGATATGTGTAATCAGTTTTGTCCGCAGTTTTATACCATTGGCTTCATAATAATGTTGAAGAAATTCAGCTTTAAATTTAGTGATGTCCACATTCGAGGGGCATTCTGATTTGCAGCCTTTGCATGAGATACATAAATCCAACACATCAAAAATCTCCTTATGGTCGAAAGGGTTTTTCTTGGTCGAATTGGTCAGAAACTCGCGCAACACATTGGCTCTTGCCCTGGTAGTAGCAGTCTCATCTCGGGTGGCCATATAGGTTGGGCACATCAGTCCGCCTATGATTTCGGTCTTGCGGCAATCTGCCGAACCATTGCATTTTTCCACTGCCCTCAGTATTCCCTTGTCGTGAGAGAAATCAAAAATCGTTTCTATCTTTCGGGTTTCTTTTCCGGGGGTCAGTCTCAGCATACTGTTCATCGGAGGCGTATGCGTTATTTTTCCGGGATTAAAAATGCCTTGAGCATCCCAGGTGGTTTTTATGTCCTGAAGCAACTCAT
>CAIPJU010000484.1 GCA_903865465.1 uncultured Bacteroidota bacterium | reverse complement strand
ATAGGGCCCGTTCCCGGGTCATCGAACATCTTAAAATCCTCCGACACTTTACCATATACCTCTTCTTTCGAATAACCCAGCTTTTCAATAAACTTCCTGTTTACGTCAATAATCCCCTTGTCGTCGGTATAGCTAATTAACATTATTACAGGGCTGAGATTGAAAACGCTTGAAAATTTATCCTCAAGAATCTCCAGATCTTCGGCATATTTTATTAACTTTTTTTCGGTCTTCTTCCTTGTATCAATGTCTCTGGTAACCGAGATTGACTCCACATCCCCATTGTCATTGTATCTAAGCTGCGAAACGGTTTCTGTCCAAACCAGGCTGCCGTTTTTGCAGATCTGCATAAGTTCAATTGTATCAGCTTTTTTCAGATTTGGCGAGGCGAGAAATTCAGATACTAATCTGGCAGAAAAATCCTTCAGTATCCCATGGAAGTCGGCATGCACCATTTCATTAATGGCCTGCCCAACAGCCTCTTCCGGAGAGAAGCCACGGAGTTGGAAAACAGAAGGACTTATATAAGTGAATTTATTTTTAGTATAGTTATGTACTGTAATAACATCAGAAATATTTTCAGCCAGAAGTTGATATTTTTTTATGCTTTTCCGGAGATTTATTTCACTCTTTTTATTGTCAGTTATATCAATTATTGCACCTGCGCCACCCCTGAACACTCCGTCTTTGATTATAGCTTTGGTAGTAAAACGTGCCCATCGAACCTCGCCGGCTTTATTGAAAATCCTGTAATCGTTCTGAAGTTCGTCATTATAAAGGAGTTTGCTTATCTGATTTTTAGCATTATATCTTGTATCCTTGATGAGATTGCCAATATTGTTTCCTTCAAGTTCAGATGGACAGAACCCTGTGCTTTTTTCAATCGCCGGACTTACAAAAGTTAAAATTCCTGTTTCATCAAATTCATAAACAGCTTCATTCAGGTTTAAAACAAGGTTCCGGAAACGCTCCTCGCTTTTCTTAAATTCAAGTTCTGTCTCACGTTGTTTTGTTATATCTCTGGCAAGACAGATGACTTCTTCATCATTAAATTTTGTGAACCTTGAGGTAAAATATCTTCTTCCGTTTGTATGTATATCGAAATCAAATACTAAATTATCAATTGATAAAGTTTTGGCGATGGCGTCAACAAATTTTTCAGCCAGCCCCTCATCAAATACTTCTCTGAGATGCTTACCTGCGAGTTCATTGGTATCTAATGGCAATAAATCAACACCTGAATAAAATGCTGACAGGAATTTTCCACTGGCGTTGAAATGAAGCAATAATCCGTTAACAGATCTTAATATCGCCATCAGACTGCCGGCTTTAGTCTTAAAATCAGTTGTTATATTTTTTTTATCAAATGACATCCATTCAACAATATAAATTTCAAATCAATTCCCTTTCGGAAAAGATGTTTTAGGCAAGGTAATTGTGAAGGTACTCCCTTTTGCAGGTTCATTTTCCACTTCAATTGTCCCACCGTTCTTTTCAATCAGATTCCGGCAAATTGTCAGACCAATGCCTGGACCTTTATCCACGTCAGTTTCCCCCAGACTCTCATTTTCAGATGTTTGAAAGGCTATATCCAACAACTCTTTCTTTATTCCGGTGCCGTTATTACCGACTTCAATTTTTACATTAGCATCACTCCCATAGGCATAAATTTCTACAGCGCCATTGTCTCGCGTAAATTTTATTGCATTCGAAATCAGATTCATAAGTATCAGATTCAGAGAATTTCTGTCGGCCAGGGCAATGAGTTGCTCTCCTGGTTCAAATACTTTCTTTATATTTTTATGTTCAAATGATTCATGAAAGGAATAAATGACCTCATCAATTATTTGACTTACCAAGCATGGTTCTGGATTTAATATCAGGGTGTTTGTCTGCATCCTCGACCAGATAAGGAGGTTTTCAAGGAGGTTGTAGGTCGATTTGGAGGCCTTTTGCAATTCGTTTATCAGCAGTTGTTCTGATATTATATCAGCATACCTGTTATCGGTAAGTATATTCAGCCCCTGGCCGAGGCTTCCTATCGGACCTCTGAGGTTCCTGGAAATGACTAAAAAGAGACGTTCCTGGATTTTAAGCATCTGATTAAGCTTATTCTCAGTTTCCTTCTGGCTGCTGATATCGATACGTGTTCCAATCAGCTTAACAGGGCGATTCTCAGAGTTCCTTTCAACAGATACTCCATGATCGAGTACCCAAAGCCAGGAGCCATCTTTTTTCCTGAGGCGGAAAGTACTTTCATAATATTCATTATCTGAATGGATGAAATTGCTAATGGTTTCATTATGAATGATCAGATCATCGGGGTGGATTGTCTCTCTATATAATGGCCTGAGTAATTCAATTTCGCTGGTCTCATAGCCGAGCATCCTGTAGCAAATGTCATTAAGCTCTATGGTGCCTTTAGCCAGGTTCCATTCCCATATACCCTCATTTGCCACTTCAAGTGCCATTTTAAGGCTTAATTCATTTTGTCTGAGTATCTCAAGACCTCTTTTCCTTTCAAACGCATTGGAAAAAAGCGTCGATATAGTTTTGTACAGTTCAACATCCTCTTTGAACCAGGGCATTTTCTTCTCGCAATCGTCAAATCCGATAAATCCGATATATTGATTATCGCTTATTAAAGGGAATATGGAAATTGACTTAATATTATGTAATTCAAGAAGATTGAATATGTCGGCCGGTAATTGTGAAATATTTTCAGAGACAATGCATCCTTTTAGGAGCAACATTTTTTTCACTGACTGATCTTCCAGGAGCGAAAGGTCTTTCAAGTACTCTTTTCGTGGTGCGATGCCATCTTTACACCATTCCATATAATTCAGGGAGCTGCTGAAATTCTGAATTTGTTCAAAGATGTAAACACGGCTCAGCCCTTTTTGTGTGCCGATAAATTTCAAAATATGTTCAAGAGAAGTTTCAGTATCAATTTGTCCGGAGAGTGCCTGCGAGATGTTGGTAAGGATTTTCTGATTGTTGTGAAGATATTTTAACTTATTTTCATGCTCTCTTAGCTGGGTAATATCGATACCAGTTGACATAAGATACTCGGAACCCCTTGT
>CAIPJU010000483.1 GCA_903865465.1 uncultured Bacteroidota bacterium | reverse complement strand
GCAGCCTATATACCATTGAACATCACTGATCCCGATAACAGGATACAGGCCATTGTTGGAACTGCCGGCATAAAGATAGTCATCACCAACAAGGATAATGATACAGATCTCACGGGAAGGTGCGATAAGCAATTTATCGAGGATCTGGTGGCGAGGTCTGAGACTTCGGGTTCGCAACATGATAAGGTTGAAACATCTTCCGACGATGCCGCCTATGTAATCTTCACCTCGGGTACAACGGGTACACCCAAGGGAGTACTGGTCAACCACAGGGCAGCAATAAACCTTATTGAATGGGTCAACAATAGCTTCAGGGTCACAAAAGGAGATAAGTTATTATGGCTTACGAATCTTAGTTTTGACCTGTCGGTATATGACATATTCGGGATCCTCTCCTCGGGTGCCAGCGTAAGGATAGTCAATGAGGAGGAGCGACAGGATCCGGAGAGACAATTAAAGATACTTTATGAAGAGGGAATCACTTTCTGGGACTCTGCCCCGCAGAGCCTTCAGCAGGTCTCGACATTTTTTGGTGAATCAGAGATAAGCGGACTTAATAAATCGCTGAGGCTGGTATTCCTGAGCGGCGACTGGATTCCGCTCTCACTGCCACCTGCAGTTAAATCGTCCTTTCCGGGAGCTGTAGTTGTTGGTCTGGGGGGAGCCACGGAGGCAACGGTCTGGTCGAACTATTTTGTAGTCGATAAGATAAATCCGGAATGGAAGAGCGTACCCTACGGGAAGCCGATACAGAACGCGAGGTATTATGTCCTTGACGAAAAGCTAAACCATTGCCGGATCAACCAGAGTGGGAACCTGTATATAGGAGGCGACTGCCTGGCACAGGGCTATTTCAACGACCCGGCACTTACAAATTCAAAATTCATAGCTGATCCTTATAATGAAGGGGAGAGGCTCTACCTGACAGGCGATAAGGCACAATGGATGCCCGATGGGAATATAGAATTTCTTGGCCGCGATGATGAGCAGCTCAAGGTTAGAGGTTACAGGGTGGAGATAGGAGAGATCAAGAATGTCGTTCTGCAGAACAAAGAGGTAAAGGATGCAGTAGTGATCCCCGATAAATCGGACAGGCACAACATAAAGGTCATACTCTTTATCACCACTCACGATGAGATGGAATTGGATATCAGGGATCTGAAAAGAGAGCTGAGGTTATCGTTGCCGGAATATATGATCCCGGCCGACATAATAAAGTGCAGTGAATTTCCGGTGACCTCCAACGGGAAGGTCGATTCCAAATCATTACTGGCATCATATATAAAATCAGTTGCCGATGGAGGGTCAAAGAAAACGGAAGATGGACCTTCCGAACCACAGCAGCCGCTAACTCCGGCCGAAGAGGCGATTCATAAGATCTGGGCCGATATAATGTCAGCTAAAAGCTTTGCTGCCAGCGAAAACTTCTTCGATGCAGGAGGCAACTCACTTCTGGCGATAAGAGTTATAAACAGGATAAGGGATGAATTTGGTTACTCGTTCACCTTCAGGGATTTCCTGACTAATTCCACAATCGGGCAGCAGGCAGAGCATATAAAAAACTACATCAGGAGCAGCGGGAAGGAGATAGCGCTTAAGCACCTGGATAGGACAACTAACCTACCTGTAACGCATAACCAGAAGAGACTTTGGTTATTGTCGAAGATAAACCCGGATGTTCCTTCGTATATTATCCCATCGACTTTCAAACTCAGCGGGCCACTCAACAGGCAGGTATTTCATCATTCACTCGAACTGTTGTTTGACAGGCATCATACACTGTTCGGGGTTATCAGAAGCTCGGATGGTGAACCATATTTGGATATAGTCAGAAGTGATATTACTATTTCATTTGTAGATTATTCATCGCTTCCGGATGATAAGCAATGGGAGCAGGTCCGAAGGACAATAAATTCAGATTGCAATATTGTTTTCGATCTGGAAAACGGACCGTTATACAGGATGTACCTGATAAAGACAGGTGCAGATGAGTATTACTTCAGGATAAGTATCAGTCATGCCATCTTCGACGGGTGGTCATGGTCGGTCTTCATAAATGATTTGAATGAGATATATAACAGTATTATTGAAGGGAAAGAACCCGGACTTGCTCCAATCGAATTCCAGCAATACGACTATGCCGAATGGGAAAACACAAATAAGATATTAATTGATAGTCCGGATATCCAGGAATTCTGGAAGAAAAAGCTGGAAGGATGTACTAATGTAATGAACTTTCCATGGGATTTTCCACGTTCTTCACAATCTTCAGGAAGAGCCAGGTGTGAAAGGTTTAAATTGTCACCTGAGTTGTCTGATGACCTCAGGAAGTTAAGCAGGATTGAAAAATCATCACTATTCACAACCATGCTTGCCATATTTGGGATTCAGCTTCACAAATACTCGGGTGAGGATGACCTCAATATCGGACTTCCCATATCCTTCAGGCCTAATTCCAGGCTTGAAAACATTTTAGGAATGTTTGTCAATACAATTGTTGTAAGGCTGTTGTATGATAATGATCTGACATTCAGAGAAATAATTCATGCCACAAACGATACGGCATTGGAGGCAATTGCAAATCAGTCTGTACCCTTTGAACGTGTTGTAGAGGTCGTCCATCCTGAACGTCTTCCAAATACCAATCCATTATTTCAGGTGGCTTTTGCATGGCAGCATAATTTAAGCAACCAGATAAACTTCAAAGGGATTACAAGTGATCTGATTGCAGGGGAGGAGATGTCTTCAAATTTCGACCTTTCAATGGTAATGTGGGACAATGGCAGTTATATAAAAGGAGAAATTGAGTATAGTACTGATTTACTAACCTGTGATACAATAATTCATCTTAAGGATAATTTTATCGATTTGGTCAGTAATCTTGTTGATAATCCGGATCAAAGGATCAGTGATATTTCCATTTTATCAGATTCAGACCGAAAGTTATATTCAGAGATAAATAATACAGAAGTCCCGGTTCCTGACCTTCTGATGCACGAATTCTTTGAAAAACAGGCATGGGAAAGATCTGCAAAAACAGCTGTTATTTCAGGAGATTCGGAAATAAGCTATGAAAATCTGGATAAGAGTGCAAATCAGATGGCCCGGCACCTGATTTCGTTGGGAGTAAAACAGGGTGATGTCATAGGAGTCTGCATGGAGAGGTCAGTTGAGATGATAACTGCCATACTTGGAATTCTCAAGGCAGGGGCCTGCTATCTGCCGCTTGATCCTGATTTTGCTGAGGACAGGAGATTTTTTATGTATGAAGATGCTTCCGGCAGAGTACTCATAACGGAAAGCTCCATGAAGGAGAAATTAAGCCTCTTTACAGATGCTACTATTGTTTATATGGATTCTGATAATGGAATAATCAGAGGATATAGTTCTGAGAAGTCTGATGTGTATATTGATAACCAGTCGCTTGCATATGTAATTTATACCTCTGGCTCAACTGGCAAACCAAAAGGAGTGAAAATACATCATAAAGCTATCGTCAGCTGGATTCAGGGCCTTTCAAAGGTGCAGAAGATGAATGCTGATGATATTCAGCTTGCTGTGACCACTACTTCATTTGACGTATCTATAATGGAATTATTCCTTCCGCTTTCAAAT
>CAIPJU010000482.1 GCA_903865465.1 uncultured Bacteroidota bacterium | reverse complement strand
GTCAACAACGTTGAGACTTATGCTTCTATCCCTGCCATCATTTTAAAAGGTGCTGCGTGGTTCGCCAGCATAGGTACCGAGAAATCAAAGGGAACAAAGGTATTCGCCCTGGCAGGTAAAATCAACAACGTCGGCCTCATTGAGGTACCAATGGGAACTACCCTCAGGGAAGTTATTTTCGAGATTGGCGGCGGCATCAGAAATGGCAAGAAATTCAAGGGTGTTCAGACCGGCGGTCCTTCAGGAGGCTGTCTTACCGAAAAACATCTCGATACACCTATTGATTTTGACAATCTTATTGCAGCAGGCTCAATGATGGGTTCCGGTGCGATGATCGTTCTTGATGAAGACGACTGCATGGTTTCGATGGCTAAGTATTTCCTCGAATTCACAGTCGAAGAGTCATGCGGCAAATGTGCACCCTGCAGAATAGGAAACAAAAGACTTCATGAACTTCTCGGTCAGATTTGCGAAGGCAAAGGAACACTGGCCGACCTCGACAGATTGAAAAATATGAGCCTCGTCATCAAGGATACAGCTCTTTGCGGACTTGGACAGACATCACCAAACCCGGTACTTTCTATGATCGATAATTTCAGGGATGAGTTTGTAGCTCACATTACCCACAAAAAATGCCCGGCAGGACAGTGCCGCAGCCTGCTTGAATATATTGTCAACGCCGAAAACTGCGTAGGATGTACTGCCTGTGCACGCGTCTGCCCTGTAAATGCCATCTCGGGCTTAAGGAAAGAGATACACAAGATTGACTCGTCGATCTGTATTAAGTGCGGTGCATGCATGGATAAATGTAAGTTTGATGCAATTTATATCAGCTAATCAGGAAAAATAATGGAAACGATAAAGCTTACTATTGATAATAAAGAGATTGACGTACCGAAAGGGACGACAATTCATAAAGCTGCAAGGGAGCTTGGGATAGAGATCCCCACTCTTTGTTATATGGAACTTCACGACCTTGGAATTGAAAATAAACCTGCTGGCTGCCGTATTTGTGTTGCAGAAGTACAGGGAAGAAGGAACCTTGCTCCCACCTGCTCGACCAATTGTGAAAACGGGATGGTGGTTAAGACTCATACTCCCAGGGTTCTCAATGCACGCAGAACTGTAATGGAATTTATTCTGTCGGACCATCCGAAGGATTGTCTTATCTGTGCTAAGTCAGGTGACTGCGAACTCCAGTCGATGGCTCATCGCCTTGGCATAAGGGATATCCCCGGTCAGGAATTTGCCGAAACTTCAACATACAGGAAAGATACCTCTCCATCGATAATCAGGGACCTTGACAAATGTATTCTCTGTCGTCGCTGCGAGATGATGTGCAACGATGTACAGACTGTCGGCGCACTCTCAGCTATAAACAGAGGTTTCATGGCAACGGTGGCTCCTGCTTTTGAACAGAACCTTGAACATTCAACCTGTACTTACTGTGGTCAATGTGTGGCAGTTTGTCCCACCGGTGCCCTTACTGAGGTAAACCATGTTCCTGCTGTCCTCAGGGCACTTGCCGATCCGACAAAGACAGTCGTTGTTCAGACTGCTCCCGCTGTTCGTGTTGCTTTAGGTGAAGAATTCGGACTGGCACCAGGAACAATTGTTACAGGTAAAATGACCGCGGCTCTCAGGGCTCTGGGATTCGATTATGTTTTTGATACAGATTTCGCTGCCGACCTCACAATCCTTGAGGAGGGAACTGAACTTCTTGACAGACTTAGCCGCCATCTTAACGGAGACACGACAGCAAAAATTCCTATTCTAACATCATGCTGCCCCGGCTGGGTTAACTTCTTCGAGAAATATTTCCCCGACCTCAAGGATGTTCCATCAACTGCCAAGTCACCACAACAGATGTTCGGTGCTATAGCAAAGTCGTACTTCGCTGAGAAGATAGGAGTTGACCGCAAGGATATGGTTGTGGTTTCCATAATGCCTTGTCTTGCAAAGAAATATGAGTGCCAGAGAGAGGAATTCTCAGTTGATGGCAACCCTGATGTTGACTATTCGATTTCAACAAGAGAACTTGCCGCATTCATCAAACAGGCAAACATCGACATCAAAACCCTTCACGATGAAGATTTCGATTCACCGCTTGGAGAATCGACAGGTGCAAGTGTCATTTTCGGAACTACTGGTGGAGTTATTGAGGCTGCCTGCCGAACAGCATATGAAGTATATACCGGAAAGAAACTTGAAAGACTCGACTTTACCGAACTAAGGGGTATGGAAGGGGTTCGTTCTGCAACAATCGACTTTAATGGCCTGTCTGTCAACATCGGCATCGCCCATGGTCTTGGAAATGCACGGAAACTGCTTGATGACGTCAGGGCCGGAAAGTCGGAATTCCATGCAATTGAGGTTATGGCCTGCCCCGGCGGATGTATTGGCGGAGGTGGTCAGCCCTTGCACCATGGCAATTCAGATATTATTAAGGCAAGGGCGCTGGCTATCTATGCCGAGGATAGGGCCAAGCCTTTGAGAAAGTCTCATGAGAACCCCTTTATAATTAAGCTGTATGAAGAGTTCCTCGGTAAGCCGAACAGTGAAAAGGCTCACCATCTGCTTCACACTCATTATTTCGACAAGCACAAAAAGATCACTATCAAACAATAAATATCATACATTACTCAATAATAATATTCACGGTTATGTCTCATATAAAAATTGAATTAAGAATTGAAGATGTGGACTTTATTAAAGGAGTGTGTTCTTCTTTCAATAATGATCCCCAGGAACTGATAAATGTCCTTCACTCGTGTCAGGAGCATTTCGGATACCTGCCTGCTGAAGTCCAGGAAGTAGTCTCCGAACACCTGAACGTGCCGGTAGCCAAGATATATGGTGTGGTTACCTTCTATTCCTTCTTCTCGATGAAGCCGAAAGGCAAGCATCCGATAAGCATCTGTCTTGGAACTGCATGCTATGTCAGAGGTGCAGAGAAAGTCCTCGAAGAATTCAAAAAGGAACTTGGAATACAGGTTGGAGAAACGACAAAGGACAATAAATTCTCACTTTCGAGTCTGAGATGCGTAGGCGCCTGCGGCCTTGCACCTGTTGTACTTGTGGGCGATAAGACTTACGGAAGGGTAGCACCCGATGACGTAAAGAATATCCTCAGGGAATATGAATCATAGGTTTTAGTTTTTACTTAAGTTCAAACCCGGAATTGCTTAACAGTTCCGGGTTTTTTATTGAGAGTCTAAAGTTGAGTCTACTCCTAAAAGTAAGAGTTTTTGTTTTCAATTGTTCTTACCCCCGACCCCTGAAAGGGGAACAATTGAAAATCAGCAAGTTTAAAAGTCCACTTTAGGGGATTTAGGGGTAAAAAAGACTTTTCGGAGTGGACTCAAAGTTCATAGTTTCAATTGAAATAACTCTTTTTTACCACGGTGTTACACTGTGTTCAGGGGAGTTTCACGGAGTTAAGATTAAACGAAAAGATCATCTGATTCAAAACAGTGTAACTCTTTTTTAACTCCGTAATACTCCGTGGTTAAGCTAACAATTACTCTAAAATCACAAACTCACTTAAACTAGAATGCTCATAAGCTTAGTATAAACCATTTAACAATTTGCCCGATTCTATTACAGGCAGTATATTAGCAGATAAATAATTTTCGAATAAATGAAAAAAACAATCTTAAATATTCTGCTCATCTCAGTTGTCACTGCTTTTTCTGTTAAGGTAGTTTCAGCACAAGAGAATTTAATTGCCCATAAAGCTGACTCTGTTTTAAAAATGATGACACTCGATGAGAAGATCGGTCAGCTCAATCAATATAACGATGACTGGACAGCCACAGGTCCTGTGACAATCGATTCTACCAAAGCCATACAGATTAAAGAAGGGAAGGTTGGTTCGCTGCTTAACTGCAAGGGAACGAGCCGTATCAGGCGCTGGCAGGAGATAGCCATGCAATCGAGGTTAAAGATTCCTCTGATTTTCGGTCAGGATGTTATCCATGGATACAAAACCACATTTCCTATTCCACTCGCCGAATCGTGCAGCTGGGATCTGGAGGCAATTGAGTTGTCGGCAAGGATAGCAGCGACGGAAGCAAGTGCAGCCGGACTTAACTGGACCTTCGCGCCGATGGTCGACATAGCCCGCGATCCACGCTGGGGACGGGTAATGGAAGGAGCAGGAGAAGATACATATCTTGGTTCGAAAATAGCCTATGCCAGGGTAAAAGGATTTCAGGGTAAAAAATTAGGTGAGGTAAATTCTGTAATGGCATGTGCAAAACATTTTGCAGCCTATGGAGCAGCTATCGGGGGAAGGGATTATAATTCAGTGGACATAAGCGACAGGCTTCTCTGGGAAACCTATCTGCCACCTTTTAAAGCCGCTGCTGATGCAAATGTTGCAACCTTTATGAACTCTTTCAACGATATTAACGGAGTCCCTTCGACAGGGAATAAATATCTCCAACGCGATATATTAAAAGGAAAATGGAAGTTCGACGGCTTTGTAGTCAGCGATTGGGGCTCAGTTGGTGAAATGATAAATCACGGTACTGCTAAAAACGGATATGAAGCTGCACTTTCAGCTATTACAGCCGGTTGCGATATGGATATGGAAAGCAGGAGTTACACAAAGAACCTTGCCCAACTGGTAGCAGATGGTAAAGTACCTGTAAATCTCATCGATGAATCTGTTTTTAGAATTCTGAAGAAGAAATTCGAACTTGGCTTATTCGATGACCCTTACAAATTCTGTAACGCTGAAAGGGAAAAGAGAGAATTAAATAATCCCGATCATCCTGCAGCTGCAAGAGAAATGGCGAGGAAGAGTATTGTACTTCTGAAAAACGAGAATAACCTTTTGCCTTTGTCGGATAAGATAAAAACAATTGCTTTTATTGGCCCTTTGGTGAAAGCCATGAATCAGAATAAGGGAAGCTGGGATGTTGATGTCCCCGGAGTTGATTCAAGTTATATTGTTTCGCAGTGGGAAGGTCTGAAGCACAGAGTTGGAAATAAGACAAAGCTTTTATATGCAAAGGGATGTGATATTAAAGGAAACAATAAAGAGGGTTTTGCAGAGGCTGTCAATATTGCCAAACAGGCGGATGTTGTCATTCTTAGCATTGGTGAGGAACGTGAGATGACCGGAGAGGCAAAAAGCCGCAGTAACATTAATATTCCCGGTGTTCAGGAGGAGCTCTTAAAAGCGCTTTTAGCAACCGGGAAAAAGGTTGTGGTACTGATCAATGCCGGACGGCCTCTTGTCTTTAATTATACTGCCGGCAATGCACAGGCAATATTATACACCTGGTGGCTTGGAAGTGAAGCTGGTGATGCAATCGCCGATGTATTATTCGGTGACTATAATCCTTCTGCCCGGCTTTCCATCTCTTTTCCTCTAAGTGTGGGACAGATCCCGATATATTATAGCCATTTTAACACCGGTCGCCCGGCCTTAACCGATGATACCCGATTCTATACAAGCTCCTATAATGATTTATCGATCTATCCCAGATATGAATTCGGCTATGGATTAGGCTATTCCGCATTTAAGTACAGTAATTTACAGATGAGCAAAAAGAAGATTCATCATAATGAACAGATTGAAGTCTCTGTAACTATTACAAACACAGGAAAATATGATGGAGAGGAGACTGTTCAGCTCTATCTTCGCGATTTAGTAGGTTCCATAGCACGACCGGTAGAAGAGTTGAAAGACTTCAAAAAAGTAAAACTCCAGGCAGGGCAGTCTAAAACCATCAGCTTTACGATTGACAGTGAGAAGCTCTCTTTTTATAATCAGCAATTACAATGGCTTGCCGAACCCGGTGAGTTTGAATTGATGATCGGAGCATCTTCGAGGGATATCAGAATGAAAGAGACCTTTGAACTTGCTGATTAAATTACCAGGTTCGGGAGAGGAATTTTTTGCCTATATAAAATACTTTTTAACATAAAAAAATAAATTTTCTTATTCGACGCTTAACTTTTTCTCAAAATATCTGTTTTTATATATAGATAAATTTATCAGTTATTTGGAGGATTTGTAAACGGCTATTACTTCTGTTTCATAGTTTTTAGGTTACAGGGTTAAAGGCCTCTCTCCATGAAGTATTTTTTGAAATATTTTCATGGTTCCGGTAATTTCCTGCAAATTG
>CAIPJU010000481.1 GCA_903865465.1 uncultured Bacteroidota bacterium | reverse complement strand
AGGCAGCAGGATGAGATTGTTCAGGACTTACGGTATCAGGCTGGCAATAGGTATAGGGGAATTGAGCCGTCTTGACCTGGAGAACGACATTATAGATGGCGAAGCAATCTATTTGTCAGGCAGAATAATAAATGAAGACAAGACGCATAATAAGGAGAAGGTAACTATTAAGAGTACCCTGTTTATCAGATCTAATGATAATGATCTTGACAGGGAGATGCAGCCGCTGCTGTCGCTTATCGATTTCATTATCAGCAAGAATACCCAGAAGCAGTGCGAAGTCTTGTACCTGAAGCTTATGGGTTACAGCGAGGAATTTATTGTGAAAAAACTCAATAAAAGGCAATCGACAATAAATGAACAATCCACAACGGCAGGATGGAGCCCTGTCGAAAAGGCAGTTCTCAGGTTTGAAGAGGTAATAAAGAGTAAAAAACTTTAGAAATGGAATTCGTCAGACTGTTCATATTACAATTGATAGCTCATCTTCTGGCGGATTTTTTCTTCCAGAATGACATATGGTCGAGGCACAAAAGAATGCATGGATTCCGTTCGAAGGTGTTGTATTGGCATATACTAATAACCTTTCTCTTATCCTGGGGATTTTCCTTCCGGTTGAGTTTCATTTCATTCTCATTAATAATAGCCATTCTCCATTTTCTTGTTGACGGCTTTAAAGGAAGAATTGGTGAGATTAAAATCGGCAAAAAAAGACCATTTAGGAAGTCTCTCTTTTTGATCGACCAGTGCACACATATACTAATTATTGCAATTGCTGTTTTCCTATTTCGTAATATGTTTGAAATAAAGCAATTATGGTCTCTGCCAGTAACAAACCATCGTCTGCTGGTAATTCTTGGATACCTGTTTTGCCTTAAGCCTTCAAATGTCATTATTAAAGAGGTATTTACTGTCAATAATTTCAAACTTACCGTTAACTCAAATAAGAAATCGGATAGTGAGTTATTGGATGCCGGCAGTCTTATCGGAAATATCGAACGATTCTTAACATTATCATTATTACTTATGGGGCAGTACGGAGCAATTGGTTTTATTCTTGCAGGAAAATCAATTTTGCGTTACGAGGGTCAGAAAACAGCAAAAACAGAGTATGTTCTGATTGGTACCTTGCTGAGCTTCGGAATTGCAATAACAACCGGAATCTTAATTTTAAAATCTGGAATAAACTGATCAATGAAAAAATTCTACTCATTTGCTTTAATATCCCTTTTATTATTTTCAGCCCTGAGTCCTCTGTTTCCTCAGGATACAGTCTATGTTTCAAAGCCTCGTTCCAGTGAGACTGCTGTTGTGATGGTTCAAAAAGCCCTCGATATTTGCCGGTTACAGGGAAGTAAAGTATTGGTCTTTCCTTCAGGCAGATATGACTTCTGGCCGAAAGGGGCTGCAGAAAAGCTTTATTATGAATCAAATACCGATGTCATTCCACTTCGAAGCTGCGCCATCCTGATCGAAAATATGCATGATCTTACCATTGATTGCCGCAGTTCAGAACTCATCTTTCACGGAAGGATTCAGCCATTCACTATCGACCGAAGCAGTAATATAATTGTAAAGAATGTCAGTATTGACTGGGATATTCCGATGACTGCTCAGGCAGAGATTATGGAAGTGAATGATAACTACATTGATATTGTCATCAATACTTCTGAATCGCCCTATGAAATTGAAAATGGGAAGATTTTATTCACTGGTGAAGGATGGAAAAGCCGCTGGAACGGAGTGATGGAATTTGAGAAGAAGACAAAATTAATTGCGGCCCGGACAGGCGATGATGGCTGTCTGGGTGATGGATGGGGAAACTACAGGGCAACAGAGTTAAAAAAAGGAGTAATCAGGCTGAACTATCATTTCGTTCGAAAACCAGCCATTGGTAATTATCTTGTTCTCCGGCATAGTGCAAGGGACCATGCCGGTACTTTCATAACGGAGAGCAGCAGTATTACAATATTGAATATGAATATGTTCCAGAATGCTGGTCTTGGAATCCTTTCACAGTATTCTTCAAATCTTACTTTCAGAAAGGTGAACTGCGTCCCCAATGAGGCAAAGGGAAGGATCTTTTCAGGACACGATGACGGACTCCATTTTTCAAATTGCAGCGGCCAAATAATTATCGACAGTTGCAGGTTTCTGTCTCTCATGGATGATCCGGTAAACGTTCACGGTACCAGTGTAAGGATAATGGAAATAAAGGATGAAAAGAGACTACTGTGCAAATTCATGCATGAACAGAGCATTGGATTCACCTGGGCAGTGAGAGGCGATAAAACAGGCTTCATCGAGAACGAATCGATGAGTACATTCGGTTTCGGAACAGTGGCATCTTTCAAACCATTAACACCTGAATTGTTTGAGATCACTTTTACAGGTCAGCTTCCACGCGGCCTCCGGGTTGGGAATGCGCTTGAAAACCTGACTAAAACTCCTGATGTCATTATTAAAAACAGCTTTTTCGGCAGTAACAGGGCCAGGGGTATTCT
>CAIPJU010000480.1 GCA_903865465.1 uncultured Bacteroidota bacterium | reverse complement strand
CTCTGTTCATGAAGGGTTTTAAAGCATTTTATAACACTTAATAACTTTCCCGTTGCTTCATACAATTGCCATCGTTTATGCATGAACAACTCCCAGTTGATTAATATCAGTATTAGCCTCACATTCAATAAACACATTAACCGTTCATACTTCATCGGATTGTTATTATCAACTCCAAATACAGACTTCCAAATTTTAAAAATCAGCTCAGCCTGCCATCTCAATTTATAGACTTTAGTAATTATCTCTGGTGTCAAAATAGATTCATCTATGTTGGTGATGAACAGATTAAAGCAAGCTCTATCTAAGGAATTTTTACCAGTATTACGTCTTCTCTTCTTGTTGTATGATTTTGTCTTGCGTTTTCTTTTATTGATTTGTTCATCTGGCATTAAATCAATAATTAAACGAACCGGCATCTTCTCTTCGGCTCCAATTATAACTTGCATGTCGAGTCTTTTGATTTTGCCTTTTGTCATCCTTTTAAACAATTTACCAAAATCTAATTCAATAAGCTCATTGTTTTTCTTTTCATAAACCGTTGTACTTGTATGTAGCCTTGATATGAAGAAAGCCCCCTTCTGGTCGATGATTTTATGGCAAGAAATGATCGCATAACCTAAATCGCGTAGAATCAAATCGCCCTCTTTCACTTTCTCAATGGTTCTTCTGGTATCTGTTGTGTCATTGCAATTGGACGGCCCAATCGACAAATCATTTACTTCCCCAGACTTTATATCAAACTCATATTGAATGCAAACTCCGGCCTTTGATGCATTCCCACCTGATCCGGGTAGTTGATTTGTCAGGTTTTCAGACACATCAAATTTGGTAGAATCCTTTATCAATACACGATTAAATGCCTTGAACCATCCAGCTTCAATTGAACGATTCATTTGAGGAAAAAGAAGATCCCCAGTTAGTGACTGAAGATATGTTACAGACTCTGGAGTATAGCGTTGATCGATACCTTGTTTTGTTATGGCAACATTATACTTCGCATTGGTATTTATTGCCAGCGCATTCAAACTCCTTGTTTCTTGTGAAACTGCATCAAATAATAAACTGTCGATAAACATAGGGGGTGAAAACTTTGAAAGTCTCTTACAGAAGCCAGTTTCAAATGCTTTCTGTCTGAGAATGTTTTCTGTAAAAACAGAACTTATTCTGGTTTCAAACTCTTGTAAAGAAGGATCACATACCCCCCTATATATACGAGCTTTTCTTTACATTGTTAAACTGCTGTCAATGTGTGTTTTACGATTATTAGCTTGACGGCTATGGGCTACAAGGGCGGCCCCTACATTTTTAACGTTAATGCCTCCTTTTGTGATTTCTTAAGGATTATTTGGGGTCAGGACCCATTTTGAAAAATTTGATAGCGAACGAATGTGATGTAGGGGCCGCCCTGGTGGTCACTGAGCCTGTCGAAGTGAGCCTGTCGAAGTGTGGGTCTCCTAAATAATAATGTAGATTTTTATTTGTTACCGGTTAGGAGACCCACAAGGGGTCTCCTAACATTTTCAACAATCCGTCAAAATCGTTCTTTAGGTTGGAATT
>CAIPJU010000479.1 GCA_903865465.1 uncultured Bacteroidota bacterium | reverse complement strand
GTAGCCCTTCATTATGTCTTTAATACTCCTTACGATAAGATAGTCTGGGATGTTGGTCATCAGGCTTACGGCCATAAGATATTGACAGGAAGACGTGAGAAATTCTCAACAAACAGGAAATACAGGGGGATCAGTGGTTTCCCAAAGATGGCCGAAAGCGAATATGATGCTTTTGGAACAGGTCACTCTTCCACATCCATCTCTGCAGCACTTGGGATGGCAATTGCCGCGAAGAGGAAAGGGGAGAAGAGACAGGTCGTTGCTATAATAGGTGATGGCGCCATGACGGCAGGCGAGGCCTTTGAAGGACTTAATAATGCCGGCGCCAGCAATTCTAACCTGCTTATAATTCTCAATGACAATAATATAGCTATTGATCCTAATGTTGGGGCACTGAAGGAATATCTGATCGATATTACTACAAGTAAAACTTATAACAGGTTTAGAAATAAAATCTGGAAAGTTCTTGGAAGGGTTGGAAAGCTTGGTCCCGATGCAAGGACACTGGCGCACCAGATCGAAGCAGGGTTTAAAAGTACCATACTTGACAAGAGCAACCTGTTCGAAGGATTGAATCTCAGGTATTTTGGACCAATAGATGGTCATGATATACTTCATCTTATAAAAGTTCTTGAAGACCTTAAGCGAATTCCAGGACCAAAGATACTCCACTGCATCACGGTAAAAGGGAAAGGATTTGAGTATGCCGAAAAAAACCAGACCAAGTTTCATGCTCCCGGAAAATTTGACAAGGCAACAGGTGAAATATTACAGACCTCAAAGGAGAACAGCCCGCCGCAGTACCAGGTAGTATTTGGGAAGACCATACTTGAGCTGGCCAGGATGAATGATAAGATTGCAGGCATCACACCGGCAATGCCGACAGGGTGTTCACTTAATATTATGATGAATGAGATGCCGGAGCGTACTTTTGATGTTGGTATTGCAGAGCAGCATGCCGTTACGTTCTCAGCAGGTCTTGCAGCGCAGGGGATGATACCATTTTGCAATATCTATTCATCATTTCTTCAGCGGTCGTACGATCAGGTAATTCATGATGTTGCCTTACAAAAACTTCATGTTGTTTTATGTATTGATCGCGGCGGTTTGGTTGGGGCTGACGGAGCTACCCATCATGGATTCTTCGATATTGCTTACCTGAGGGCTATTCCGAATATGGTTGTCTCTGCCCCGATGGACGAGATTGAATTGCGAAATCTCATGTACACGGCACAGCTGGAGAAGAATAGTTTTCCCTTCTCAATACGATATCCCCGTGCGACCGGAAAGTTAAACGACTGGCAGAGGCCTTTTGAGGAGATAGAGATTGGGGAATCGCGACTTATCAGCGAAGGTGACGATCTGGCTATTCTCACCCTCGGTTATCCGGGAGGAACAGTTGTTGGGCTGGTTAAGAAATTACAGGCGGAAAATATATCCATCTCTCATTATGATATGAGGTTTGCCTCTCCACTCGACGATGAGGCTCTTCATACTGTTTTTAAAAAATTCAGGCAGATAATTACAGTAGAGGACGGAATATTAAAAGGAGGGTTCGGGTCTGCAGTCCTTGAATTTATGTGCGATCATGGTTATACTGCTGAGGTAAGGAGGCTGGGTATTCCGGATTATTTTGTTGAGCATGGCACCCAGGAAGAGTTATATCGCGAGTGCGGTTATGATGCTGAAGGGATTGAGATTGCTATAAGGGAGATGCTGGTGAAGAAGACTGAGGGACTGAGGGACTAAGGGACGAAGTGACAAAGGGACGAAGAGACTGAGAGACAAAGAGACAAAGAAGACAAAGAGAGGAAAGATAAAAGATAATCCACCTTCGCTGAAGCTTTGGTGGACAAGGAAAGTAAAAAGATAAAAGTTTTTTATATTTTCGCAAGCCGAACCTTTTTGTGTGGGTAAGGGAGAGTTCTTTAAGTAATGATTAACAAATTTCGATTCAATAGAGTCCGGATGGCAGGACCGAGCGAAAAGAAATTGCCCGGAGGGCAATTTTAGCGAAGAGCCAGCCTGCGGGAGGGCCAATTCCGCCATCCCTAAGGTAAAACAGGACTTTATAAAAGGCTGGAATTAACGATATAAACCAATTCATATAATTAGCCCGGATGGCGGAATTGGTAGACGCGCTGGTCTCAAACACCAGTGGCAGCAATGCTGTGCCGGTTCGATCCCGGCTCCGGGTACTTTTAAAGCCCCTTACTAAGCAGATAGTGAGGGGCTTTGTTGTTTATGGGATACAAATGGGATACAAAACACATATTCTTCAATTAATTTTCATACAAACTGAGAAGTAAAATTTCTAAATATTTTACTTTACTAGGCCTTATCTGATACATAGTATTTAAATTATTGCATTGTATTTAATACATTTTGATTGTATTTTTGCCATGTATTTATAACATATCATTTAAATGTTTTACAGAAAACTATATCGATATCTCCTGAAATGGAAAGAGAAAAATGATCGGAAGCCATTAATAATAAGAGGTGCAAGGCAGGTAGGCAAATCAACTCTGGTCGTGGAATTTGGAAAAGAATACAGGTACTCAATAATTCTGAATCTTGAAAAAGCCAGAGATAAAGCCATCTTTGAAAATCTTGATGAGACGAAAGATATTGTTGAAGCCATGTTCCTTCGCAAGGGAATTCCCTTTACAAACGAACCTGCCTTAATCTTTATTGACGAGATTCAGGAATCAAAAAAAGCAATCAGCCAACTCAGGTACCTTAATGATGAGTATCCTCATTTACACATAATTGCAGCTGGTTCATTACTTGAATTTGCGATAAAAGAAGTTCCTTCTTTCCCGGTTGGCAGAATCGAACAGGTTGTCCTTCATCCATTTGATTTTGATGAGTTTTTGCTCGCTCTTGACAGGAGGGATCTGTTAAATGAACTTGAAACTATCCCGGTTAATAAATATGCTCATGATATCCTGCTTGAATATTTCAATGATTATGCAATTATTGGAGGTTTGCCGGAAGTGATAAAAAGATATGCCGAAGAAAAGACGATAATTAACCTTGCTGAAATTTACAGCAACTTATGGCAGAGCTATCGTGACGATTTCGAAAAATATGGATCCAATCCTTCTGAAAGAAAACTATTACGTCATATTATCGATACAGCTGCTACAGAAAAAGATAGAATTGTCTTCTCAAATTTCGGAAATTCTGCCTACAGATCGAGGGAAACGGGGGAAGCCTTGAGGGCCCTTGATATGGCGAGGATAATTCAGTTAATCTACCCCGTTACTGTCACGAATCCTCCTATGGCACCTGACTTGACAAGAAGACCAAGATTACAGTTTCTTGACACTGGTCTTATGAATTATTTAATTGGAAATCAACATGAGATGATTGGGATTAAGGATCTAAACAATTTCAGCAGGGGACGAATAATTCAACACCTGACTTCCCAGCAATTGCAGTCGCAGAACATCTCCACACTCTATAAACCTCATTTCTGGGTAAGGGAGAAAGCCAACAGCAATGCTGAGGTCGATCTCATTTATCAGTATAGTAAATATCTGATTCCAATAGAGGTTAAGTCGGGAAGCCATGGAACTCTCCGATCCCTTCACCAGTTTATCGAACAATGTGATCATAAATATGCTGTAAGGTTACTTGCTAATAATTTCCTTGTTGAGGAGGTTAAAACCCCTTCTTCTGTCCAATATAAGCTCATGAATCTCCCTTATTATGCTGCAACAAAAATCCCGGAGTATGTCAAATGGTTCATTGAGAACTATTAAAATAAAATAATAATTTTCTTTCCCCCTGGTTGTTCACTTAAGGGAACTAACCTGCTTTAGTCTCAAACCAAATCCAAATTTTTCTAAAAATGGTTTGGGAAAAAGTACGGAATTGAGAGCGGGGAAATCCGGAATCATTCTGCACTCCCGAGTTTTTTTCCTCAATACTCACTCTCACACTTTTTTCATGTTAATATTCCTGAGCAGGTCGACAACC
>CAIPJU010000478.1 GCA_903865465.1 uncultured Bacteroidota bacterium | reverse complement strand
CATAATCCGGTTCTATCCGGGAAAAACAAACGACCTAATTAAAATGCTATGAAAAAACGAATACTCGTTACCGGGGGAGCCGGTTATGTCGGTTCATTTGTAGTTAATATGCTTCTCGACAGGGGCTACAATGTAGTTGTGCTCGACAAACTTCTTTATGGAAGGAAAGGGCTTAATTCTTTCCTGGGAAGGGAAAACCTGGAATTCATTTACGGTGATGTTATCGATCCAAAAGTAGTAAGGAAAGCTATTTCGGGTGCAACATGTGTAATAGCCCTGGCAGCAATCGTTGGAGACCAGGCATGCAGCGTTAATGAAGAAATCACCTGGGAGATTAACTACAAATCTGTCAGGTTACTTGTCGATGAAGCTATAGCCGCCAAAGTAAAAAGGTTTGTTTTCACCTCTTCATGCAGCGTATATGGTTGCAACGAAAAGAGCAGGTTTCTTACCGAAGAATCCGAATTATTCCCGGTTTCGCTCTATGCCCGGACAAGAATAAAATCAGAAGAGTATCTGTATGAAAAAAAAGAGCTCTTGTCATCTGTTATTCTCAGATTGTCGACTGTTTTTGGGTTGAGCGCAAGGATGAGGTTCGATCTGGTAGTAAACACGATGACAGGCAAGGCTGTAAAATTAAAATCACTCAGTGTTAACGGAGGCAACCAATGGAGACCATTTGTCCATGTCCGTGATGTGGCCCGGGCAGTGGTGATGGCAATGGAAGCAGATGACGTGCATGCGCGTGACGAGGTATTTAATGTAGGTTCCACTGATAGCAACTATCAGATATCTGAAGTGGCAAAGCTTATCCAGGAGGAGGTACCAGGGACAGAAATATGCGAAACTCCTGGTTCTTCAGATGCAAGGAATTATAATTGTATTTTCGACAAGATACATAAGAAGCTTAACTTCAAACCCGAAATAAGTGTCCGGGACGGAGTGCGCGAGATTGCACGTTATGTAAAGAATTTAAACCCCGATATCAACGCTCCTGAGTTTAGTAATTTTGAAATGTGGAAAGAATTGGGGAAAGAAGAAAAGTTTCTTCCATATGCAGTTCCTGAAGTCGCGCAGGAAGCAGGGGATGAGCTGTTGAATACCATTGAAACGGGCTGGTTGTCAACAGGTCCGAAATCGAGATATTTCGAAGAAAAAGTTAAGGAATATCTAAACGACAGCGAGCTGGAAGTTATTGCTGTCAGCAGTTGTACTGCAGGTCTCCACCTGCAACTTCTGGCTGCCGGAATTGGCCCCGGGGATGAGGTAATTACATCTCCACTCACTTTCTGCGCCACTGTAAATACGATTATATATACCGGCGCTACACCGGTCCTTGCCGATATTGACCCCGGGACTTTGAATATTAATCTCGATCTGATAGAAGCAAAAATAACCGGACGGACAAAAGCTATAATACCTGTCTATTATGGTGGTCAGGCTGTCGATCATGAGAAGCTGAAATCGATTGCTGATAAGTATGAATTGATTATACTTGCTGATGCGGCACATGCTTTTGGAGCAAAATACGATGACAAGTTCTGCGGCACATATGAAGATTCAGCTGCTTTTAGTTTTTACGCAACTAAAAACATGCCAATCGGAGAGGGAGGAATGGTAACCACCCATAATTCCGAAATGGCCGGGAGGATAAGATATCTGATGCAGCATGGAATGAACAAGGACGCATGGAAGAGATATTCAGAATCCGGTTCATGGTATTATGAAATAGTTGACCTTGGATATAAGTATAACTTTACTGATATGCAGGCTGCCATTGGCATTCATCAGTTGAAAAAAGTCGATCAGTATATAGCTCTGAGGAGGGAATACGGTGAGATGTTTGACGAAGCATTTAAATCACTTCCGGGCTTTCAGCTTCATACCCTCGACAAGCGAGCTCATTATACCAGGCATATCTATCCGATAATCCTGAACGAATACCTGTGCGGGATTAATCGCAACCGTTTTATAGAAAGTATGAAGGAATTGAAAATCGGAACATCAGTTCATTATGTCCCGATACATCATCATCCTTATTACAAGGAAAAACTTAACATCGCTCCGGGAGAATTTCCGGTTACAGACAGGATATTTAATGGCCTGGTCTCTTTGCCATTGTATTCCAGAATGAGTACAAGGGATGTCGACAGGGTCATCAACAGGGTAAAACAGATAGTTGAAAGCAATGTTTATGCTGAGGCAAATTGTCAAATTATTCATGGCTAATTAGCTAAAAGTCAAATAATTTGTTTTGAATTCATCCCTCTTTTTCCTGTATTCCTTAAGATAAACAGCCGTTTCAGTCACCAGCCTTTGGACATCCAGCCCGTGCTCTATTCCGGGTATGAAAGAACCGGCGTCATCGTCTGTCAGAAATACATAATGCGCATGTATTAGTGAACGGAGCCAGCCTGCCGGAACATGTCCCGACGGGAAACTTGTAATTGGCTTATAATTGCTTCCTGCCATCTGCCTGTACCAGATTCTGGTATCTTCGAGAAAGAACTCGAAAAAGTCGGGATTAAGAGTTGAATACCTTATTGATCCTTTTTCAGCAAATATCTCAAAAGAGAGCAGGTCGCCTGTTCCGGAGCTAATCCTGCTTGCAGAAAGAGTTCCTGCAGCACCGCTGGCATCGTCATAAAGAGATATCATACTGAAAAGGTCAGAATCCGGAGTCACATCTTCAAACTGACCCGACTGCAAGGCGCCGGTTATATGAACATTTTTTCCCAGGAAGGCGGAAAGAAGACTTATAGCATGTGATCCCAGATCGGCCATTGCTCCACCGTCGGGCGCCGCTGTCAGCCTTGTCCTTCGTTTGTCGCGGTACTCCTTCCGCAGGTAGTCGCTGTGAAAATACCTGAAGTCGAAATGTACCGCTCTTCCTGATTTGCCTGATGTCCAGAACTGAAGCGCTTCGCGGATTGCCGGTGAAAAGAGGAATTGAAAACCTGCCTGTATCTTGATGGCAGGATTTTTTTTGACCAATTCAGAAATTCCTGACTCTTCTTCCCGGTTTGAGCATACAGGTTTCTCGAGATAAATTCTTTCCACCGAAGGCATTGACAATGCGGCCTTCAGGTGGTCAAAATGGACCCTGTTCGGTCCAAGTATATAGACAGTATTAATATTTTTATCAGAAATGAAATGATCTAAATCAAGGGCTTTGCCAAAGCCGAACCGTCCTGCAAATGATTCCCTGCTTGCCTCAGTGGCAGAGCAGACGGCTGCGAGCTCAACTTTCGGCGGCTCATTGTAATAGTATTGTAATGAATTGATTGCGAAAGCATGAGAACGAGCTATGCCCCCGGATCCGATAAAGCCGGCCACGATTTTTTTCTGATCCATATATCTGAGAAATTGAAAATTTACCAAATATAGCCGGAAAAGTTGTTTCGTGCTATGATAACAAATTATTCTATGGGTTCAACATGTATGGTAACGGTAAGGTTTTCAAATTTGCTTGTCAGCTCATTTTCTATCTTATCGCAATACTGATGGGCGCTACCAACTGAAATATCGCGCTGAATTTCAACATGCAGGTCCAGAAACCTGTAATTCCCGGCCAGGCGGGTACGGAGATCATGATATTTTACCCCGAGATCATTCAACTCCTTCTCGAGGTTTTTTATTTCATCCGTTGCCCAGGCTGCATCGAGCAGGGGGGTGAATGCCCTCCTCATCATCTGGTACGATTCACCAATAATGAACAGGGCGACAATAACTGCAACTGCGGGGTCAAACCATTTTATCCCAGTAATAATAATCAGGCCAAGTCCTGCTGCAACACCAAGTGAAGTATAAACATCAGTTTTAAGGTGAAGGGCATCTGCCTCAAGTGCAACTGAATGCGTCTGGCGTGCAACCTTATAGAGTCTGAATGACACAAAACTATTTATTATGGCAGAGATGATCATAACAAGTGATCCAAGGCCTATCGACTCCAGCTGGATTTCACCTCCCAGAAGTTTCTTAACAGCTTCAAAGATTATCCATGCAGCGGCAATGAAAATGAGGAGGGCTTCAATTACGCCCGATATATTTTCTATTTTGCCATGACCATAAGGATGCCTCGAATCAGGCGGAGTATCAGATACCCTGACTGAAAAATAAGCAATGATTGCCGCCACAAGGTCCATTGATGAATGAATGGCTTCGGAGATAATGCTGACTGATCCGCTTATAATACCTGCAGCAAGTTTCATAACAATCAGTATTGTGTTCGACAGTACTGAAAGCCGGGCTGTACTAACCTTGGCATTCATTTAATTCTTTTGTTGATTCGTTAAGTTCCGAAGTTATTGATAAAAAACCAGTAAACAGAAGAGGGAAGAACAATTTTTTATATCTCTATGAAATATTAATGAGCTCATATTCTGTGCTGCCAAGACCTATTTTAACAGCATGGTCAAGACCTGCCTGCCAGAAAGTATCGGGATGGGCTTTCTTGAATTTATCAACACCCTGCATCGTTCCGTGGTCATGGTTGTCGCAGATCCTGCTTCCCGGAAGAGCAGGGGCTGCCGTCACAAGATCGGCGCTGGCCTGGTCGAGAGCAACAGGATCGAAGGATGCTGCAATTCCTATATCAGAAACTATTGGATAATCATTGGCCGGGAAACAGTCGCAGTCGGGCGATACATTCATTATGAAGTTTATATGAAAGGATGGTTTATCCTTCAGTACTGCATAAGTGTATTCCGATATTCTTTTGCAGGCGGTTTCAGTAGCATCGGCCCATACAACCCTTGCAGAATCATATTGGCAAACAGCAACGCATTCGCCGCAACCAACGCACTTATCATAATCGATATGTGCTATTTTGTCTTTCCCCACAGTAACAGCACCATAGGCACAATATCTTTCACAGATCCGGCATCCGGTACAATTGGCCTCATATATCTCAGGTGAAGAGGCAGAATGGAGGAAGAGTTTTCCGCCAACGGATGCACAACCCATGCCAAGATTCTTCAGGGCACCGCCGAAACCTGTCATCTCATGACCCTTAAAATGGTTCATCGAAATAATTACATCAGAATCGATAATGGCACTGCCGATCTTTGCCGTGGCGCAATATTCCATATTTAACTCGATCTCACGGTATTCAGTTCCCTTGATTCCATCGCCAATTATTACAGGGCAGTTGGTTGCAAGGGGATTGTAGCCATTCTCGAAGGCTGCCTCCAAATGCATTGGGGCATTTGACCTCTGTCCGGAATAGAGTGTATTACAGTCGGTAAGAAAGGGAATAGCCTCTCTTTCCCTGAGGAATTTTACTATTCTGGCAGCATAATTGGGCCTGAGGTAAGCAAGGTTACCAGGCTCCCCGAAATGGATCTTAATGGCTACCAGCTTTTTCTGAAAGTCAATTTCTTCAATGCCTGCCCTTATAATCAGATTCTCGAGTTTTTTCAAAAGATTCTGCTGTGGTTTAGCCCTTAGATTGGTAAACCAGACTTTCGATGGAGCCATAAAATAATCAATAATACTAAACAGATAACACTTTAGCCAGATCGACAATACTCCGGTTTACATCCTTGTGAAGCTTAACGGCTTTGCGGAACGGAACAAGGGAAATTTCCCCGTTTGATATGCCCACCATAACACTCTTCTGATCATCGATAAGTGCCTCAACAGCAGCATTTCCCAAGCGGCTTGCATTGACCCTGTCCATAGCCGAAGGAGAACCTCCGCGTTGCAGGTGGCCAAGAACTGAAACCCTGATATCATAACCCTTAAAGTCATCTTTCATCTTTTCAGCAATGGCAAACGCTCCTCCTCCTTCATCGCCTTCAGCAACAATAATAATATTGCTGGATTTTTTACGTGAATTACCTGTTTCAATCATGGCCTTGAGATTACGCTCTTCGCCTTTGATTTCGGGAATAATAATTGCTTCGGCTCCTGTAGCAATACCACTGTAGAGTGCAATAAACCCGGCCTCTGCACCCATTACCTCAACAAAAAACATTCTGTTGTGAGCGCTTGCAGTATCCCTGATCTTGTCGATAGCCTCAACAACGGTGTTGAGAGCTGTATCATAGCCTATGGTAAAATCTGTACCGTAAATATCATTATCGATTGTCCCAGGGACACCTACAAAAGGGATATCGTATTCTTCGTTGAATATTCTTGCGCCGGTGAATGACCCGTCACCCCCAATAACTACAACACCATCAATCTGGGCTTCCTTTAGATTAAAGTGGGCTTTCTGTCTGCCTTCAGCTGTTCTGAACTCTTCGCACCTTGCAGTCTTGAGGATGGTTCCGCCCCTTTGAATAATATCACTGACACTATGTGACATAAGAGGCTTGAAATTAGCATCAATCAAACCCTGATAACCATGATAAATCCCTACAACTTCCAGTCCGTTGAAAATTGCGGTTCGTGTCACTGCACGAATGGCTGCATTCATGCCAGGGGAATCTCCGCCTGATGTTAAAACCCCGATTTTCTTGATTTTTGTCATATGATATTTTGTAAAATGCGCGACAAAGGTAATCTTTTTTTCTTGCCCCACAAATTACGGAACCCAGCAATTTTCAGATGGTTGAAATGAAATCGCTCACTTTTTCAATCAGCCATTTAGGGGTGGATGTGGCACCGCAGACCCCAGCAGTTTTCCTCTCTTTAAACCATTCGGGATCTATTTCATCGGTAGATGATACAAAATATGTTGACGGGTTTTCGCTTTTACATACCTGGTACAGCATTTTCCCGTTCGAGCTCTCATGTCCGCTTACAAAAACTATCACATCGTGGTTCTCGGCAAATTCCCTCAGGTGAGATTCCCTGTTCGACACCTGTCCGCACGTAGTTCTGTGAACTTTCAGGTTTGCTGCAGCATCAATTCCATGTTCCTTCATTCTTCTTTTCAGACCTGAGGCATGGTTGTTGTAATCGTCAGCGCTCATTGTGGTCTGCGAAAAGAGGAGTACAGGCCTTGTAATATCTATCTTATCGAACTCTTCGCTGCATGAAACAATAATTCCTTCATTGCCTATCTGCCCCTGTAGCCCGACAACTTCAGCATGGCCCGGTTTGCCGTAGATCACTACCTGCCCGTTAACCTGCTTTGTCTCCTGCCAGACCTCCTTAATCTTCTTCTGCAATTTTTTAACAATAGGACAGGTAGCTTCAATTATGGTTATATTATTTTCGGCTGCTGTCTTGTAAGTTTCCGGGGGCTCTCCATGGGCCCTGATTAAGACCTTACAGTTGCGCAGATTACTGAACACATTATGATCGACTGACTTCAGACCAAGATCAGAGAGGCGATCCACTTCCATATCATTATGGACTATCGGACCAAGCGAAAATACTTTTTCTCCCTCTCCAAGGGCCTTTTCAGCAATTTCCACTGCATTCTGAACTCCGAAACAGAAGCCTGAGTTCCGGTCGATTTCAACTTTCATCCTTTAATTTGTGAATGATTTTCATGAACCATAACATCTGTTCTTTAACACTCATCCGGCTGTTGTCGAGAATTATAGCATCGTCCGCGCGCCTCAGGGGACTTATATCCCTGTTTTCATCGGCAATATCGCGTGCCACGATATTTCTCCTGACCTCTTCAATAGTAGTAACAATGTTCTTTCCTGCAAGTTCATCAAATCTCCTTTTGGCCCTTATTTCGACCGAGGCCGTCATAAATATTTTAATTTCGGCATCAGGGAAGACCACGGTTCCGATATCCCTGCCGTCCATAACAATTCCCTTATCCCTGCCCATCTGCTGCTGAAGCTCCACCATACGCTCACGAACCTCGGGAATCATACTGATCCTGCTTACATGTGAGGCAACTTCAATGCTCCTGATATCATCTTCAACATTTTCACTGTTGAGATAAGTCAGATAGCAATCGGATGGCCTGTTGTAGCGGAAAGCAATCTTGATATTTTTCAGCTCTGATACTATTGCTGACGTTTGCATTTCATTCTCCCTTACGAGGTTTTCTCTCATACAGTAAAGAGTAACAGCACGATACATCGCTCCGCTGTCGATGTAAATATAATTTAGTTCTTTTGCAATTGATTTGGCAAATGTGCTTTTGCCGCATGATGAATATCCGTCAATTGCTATTATAAGTTTCTTATCCACTTCCTTTGGTTTAGCTATGGTTTCTCCTGTAAATTTTATCAGGCCTCACTATCAGTGAGATGTGTGTTGAAGATCCTGCAAGATGATATGTAGCCCTTCCGAACTCAATGGAAGCCCAGGTTGTATTAATTCCGAACCCCCATGAAAACCCTACTGTCGAAACTTTAGAAGCAACCTGCAGCTCGCTTCTCCTTTGGTAGTTATATCCGCCGCACACATAGAAATTCTTGCCGGGAATCAGTTCTGCTCCAAAAATCATATGACGAAGGAGGTTTTCGCTGAAATCCGATTTGGCTTGCCCTGTTTCCAGGGTACCTGTTGAGGTAAGATATTGATGTGTGAGGTCGAACTTTTCCAGATGCCTGTAAGTAAGCGAGAAACGAAAAGGGGCATGCAATAGCCTCCGGCTGACACCTGCCTGTATCTCAAAGGGAAGATTTTCACGTGGTTCTCCCGCATATGTAGTAATTTGATATCCTGCATTCCTTATAACAAGGCCTGCCGAAAATAGTTTGTTAGAGCTATGCCACGAAGCTCCGATATCAGAAGCTATGCCAAAGGAGGTATAGTCCTCGAGATGTGATAAGACCGGCTTTACATTGACACCTACCGATAAAAGTGAATCAATCTGAAAAGAATACATGAGCTGGAAAGCATATTCAGAAGCCTTGAAAGTACCGGTTATTGTTCCAGTAGGATCAGCAGCGGTGAAGGTGCCATAGTTAAGGTAGGTAATCCCTGCGGCAAAATTCCCCACTCCCTTGTATGACTTTGAGTAGAGTGCCATCCCATAATTTATTCCTGCAAAGTAGTTTACGTAGTTAAGGGCTGCCGATCCGCTCATCTCGCTGCTTAGCAGAGAGGGATTATGATAAGCCATGTTCAGGTTTCCTCCGTAGATTGAAACATTCGTACCGCCCAGGGCTGAAACAAGACCAGAATGAGTAAGGTTAAGAAATTCATATACATGATCGCCTCCCGTCTGTGAATATGAAGGCATCATGATAAGGAAGAAAATAATTATATTCAGAATTCTCTTTTTCATTTTGTAAAATAATCTCAAATATAATATGATTTTTTAAAAGCACCGGGGAATGCAGATAGCACATAATTTCGCGTGTGGGGCAAACCTTCCGATTCAGGCAGTCTTGCCCGAGAGGGCCGCGGCCTCATCCATCCTCTTCCTGGGGCTGTGCAACTGGGAAAGGAAAAGTCCGGCAATGACGATAACCATTCCGGCAATATTCTGAAGAGTGAGTTTGTCGCCCAGAAGTAGGAATGAAAAAAAGGCTGTGAAAACCGGGATGCTGTTTGAAAAGACGTTGGCTTTCGATATTCCCAGATTGCCTACACTATAAGCAAATAATATAAATGCACCACAGGAGGCAAAAAGTGAAAGCTCAATTATCGGTTTGAACATACTGAAGGTAAAGGGGGTATTCATGAAACTGTTAAAATCGAAGATTAAGAAAAGAGGTAAGAATAGTATAGCCCCGAAGGTATTTTGGGTATTTACAATAAACACCGGACTATAATTCCCTACAAGTTTACTGAGAGTAAGATTGTACCCGACAGCCGAAAAAACCGCCAGCATAAGGAGTAACAAGCCTTTCACACTTAATGAAATAGTACCATCGCTCTTGAAAATGAAAATAATAACTCCGATGAATGAGAGTAAAATACCGGCATAATTTATCTTACCAAGCCGCTCTTTAAATATAATCCATGACCCGATTGTTGCAAAGACAGGTATTGTTGAGATAAATACTGAGCAAAACGTTGCAGAGACATAGGTAAGTCCGAAACTCTCACCCAGGAAATAGAAAAATGGCTCAAATGTTGCGAGCATAAGGAAGAGCTTTCTGTCTTCTTTCCGGATCTTTATATACCGCTTTGTAGCTATCAGGTATGTAGTCAGCAAAATCACTGAAAAGAGGAGCCTGATGAAGATTATTGTTATGGGGCTGAATGTTTTATTGGCCACCTTAAACCATATGAAAGAGAAGCCCCAGAATATCATGGAGAATAACAGAGCGCTATATGTTTTTACCTTGTCGTTCAATTTTCAATCAGAGTCTTGCTAAACGGCTGCGAATTTATATTTAAATTATTTATCACTGGCAGGAAACCAGCCAATTTTATACCCTCCGGTGGCTCAATGATGCATTCCGGTTTTATGATTTTGCTCCTTAATGAACCTCTTTAAGGATCATGTTCATTTCTTCGTTTTCGAATTGGAAATTTTAATGTTATTATCTTTCGCACTAATGGTTTATTAATTAAAATGATACAAGCATGCCGGGTTTCGAACAAAAAAAATATTGTTGAACAAATCCCGATTTGTATGTGAATCATAAATTACTATATTTGTCGCCTCATGCGATATATTAAATATTGATTTGTTAAGATTCTGAAGTTGTTAATTCATTAACATTAAATAACATATGAAAATTCTGGTTTGTATCAGCAATGTTCCCGATACCACTACGAAGATCAGGTTTGCAGGCGACAATAGTTCCATTGACACTACTGGAATACAGTGGGTCATCAATCCATGGGATGAGCTTTCGCTTACGAGAGCCCTTGAACTGAAAGATGCTTCTGCAGGAGCAATAAAATCTGTAACCGTAATCCATGTAGGAGCTGCATCGTCAGAGCCCACGATAAGAAAAGCGCTTGCAATAGGTGCTGATGATGCCATAAGGGTAAATGCCGAATCGGCTGATTCCTATTATGTAGCCTGCCAGATAGCTGAAGTTGTAAAAAAGGAGCAGTTCGATATTATCCTGTGTGGAATTGAATCGAGCGATTATAACGGGTCTGCAGTAGGAGGGATGATAGCGGAATTCCTTGAAATTCCTTCTGTTTCAGCCGTCTCTGGAATCACTGTCGTAAACGGTCAGTCAGTAATGACACGCGAAATTGATGGAGGAAAAGAGGAAGTAACGGTTCCATCACCTTTTGTTGCCATAGTACAGAAAGGAATTGCCAAAGAACCAAGGATTGCTGCCATGAGAGGAATAATGATGGCAAGAACTAAACCTGTTAAAGTCACTGAGCCTGTTTCCGCGGAACCACTTACTAAAATCGTCGGATTTGAAAAACCAGCCCCCCGCGCTGCCTGCAAATTCGTCGATGCCGAAAACCCGGCACAGCTTATTGAGCTTCTTCTGAATGAGGCAAAAGTTATCTGATTAATATTAAATTACAGTAAATAAACACAATATGTCAGTATTAGTATTTACCGAAAATTGGGACGGACAGTTCAAGAAACTCTCCTTTGAACTTGTTTCCTATGCAAAAGGCGTTGCAGGTATGACAGGAACAACTGTTACTGCAGTTTCAATAGGAAAAGTTAATGAAACAGAGCTGAAGAAACTGGGAAACTACGGAGCAGATAAAATAATAAGCATATCAAATGACCAGCTGACCTACCTCGACAGTCAGGCTTATGCCTCAGTTATTGCCGATGTTGCCAGGAATGAGAATGCCAGTGTACTCGTAATTTCAAATAATAATACAGGAAAAGCCATCGCTCCCCGGCTTTCTGTAAAGCTTAAAGCAGGTATTGGTTCAGGCGTAAGTAAACTGCCTATAAAGACCGATCCTTTCACTGTATATAAAAGGACCTATTCGGGAAACGCTTTCGCACACATGGTTATTAATTCAGATATTAAAATACTAACTCTTGCACAAAACTCCTTCGACATATCGGAAACACCGAATAATGCAACCATAGAGAATTTAAATGTTATAGTTGATGGCTCTGTTAATAAAACTGCCGTCAGGGATGTTCAGAAACAATCAGGAAAAATACTTCTTAACGATGCCGACATTGTTGTTTCGGGAGGAAGGGGAATGAAGTCGCCCGACAACTGGGGCTCACTTATTGAGTTTGCATCATCACTTGGAGCGGCAACTGCTTGTTCAAGACCTGTTTCGGATGAGGGGTGGAGACCTCATGATGAGCATACCGGCCAGACTGGAAAGATAATTGCTCCAAATCTCTATATTGCAATTGGTATTTCTGGGGCAACCCAGCACCTTGCTGGAATAAGTTCCTCGAAATATATTGTTGCCATTAACACCGATAAAGATGCACCTATTTTTGAGGCAGCTCAGTATGGTATTGTCGGTGATGCAATGAAAGTACTTCCTGAGCTTGTAAATGCAGTTAAGGAATTAAAGAAATAATACTATCTGCCTTCAGGGCAAAAGGATGCAAAGAATTTACTGATGGAAAAACAGATAATCTTCACGTTGTTGCTGCTTCTTACACTTGGGGCATTTGCTTTTACGGTGTACAGGCTTGCCGGGTACTTTAAGCTAACAAGGCCTGCATTTCCAGTCAGGGATTTTGGGAAGAGGTTCAAAATTATGCTGACGGTTGCCTTCGGACAGACCAAAATTTTCCGCAAACCGGTACTTGGGCTCATTCATGCTCTTGTTTTCTGGGGTTTCTGCGTTATACTTTTTGGAAGTGTTGAAATGGTCATTGATGGTATTTCCGGCTCTGAAAAAGCACTTAAGATACTTGGTCCGGTTTATGATGTTCTGATGGCATCGGGAGATTTGTTTGCATTGATTGTTGGCTTTTCGATAATTATTTTTCTCGCCAGGCGTCTCTTCTTTCATATTCACCGTTTCGAAGGTATCGAGATGAAAAAACGATCGCATACTGACGCAAATATCTCACTTTCATTCATACTTCTCCTGATGATTTCCCTAATGATCATGAATCTGGGTTATTTCGGATATCAGAAATCAACAGGCGGAGAAATTACCGGTGTCTACCCTGTGGCTCATATTTTATTTTCATTGACAGGCGGACTTTCATCATCTGCATTCAAGATCTTTTATGAAGTATGCTGGTGGTTCCATATAGTTCTGATTTTCATGTTTGCCAACTATCTTCCATATTCAAAACACTTTCATGTATTCATGTCTGTACCAAATGTTTTCCTTTCGCGGCTCGACCCGCTGGGTAAAATTCCGAATATGGACAGTATTACCAGGGAAGTAAAGCTTATGATGAATCCCGAGACTGCCTATTCTTCAGCTCCATCAGATGTTCCGCCCGAGCGGTTTGGCGTGAAGGATGCTGAGGATGCCTCGTGGAAAAACTTTTTCGACTCTCTTTCATGCACCGAATGCGGACGCT
>CAIPJU010000477.1 GCA_903865465.1 uncultured Bacteroidota bacterium | reverse complement strand
TGAATTTACCAGGGAGGTGAGACTAAGGGGCAAACCAAAGATGTCGTTTGGAAAATTATATCTCCTGGCTGCCGATGCGATTTTTTCATTTTCACGCTTCCCAATAAGGTTTTGTATATTTCTTGGAACTATTGGAACAACTGTTTTCATGGCAGCAGGAATTTATGTTCTTATTGCCAAAGCAGGAGGTTTTGCACTACTTGGATGGTCATCAACACTCCTCAGTATCTACTTCCTCGGATCAATTCAGCTTGTATTCCTTGGAATGCTTGGTGAATATGTCTACAGGGGATATAAAGAATCACAAAATCGCCCGGTATATTTCATCAGGAAGAAATATGACGGCTCTACGGAAAGTAATGAAAATTAAATTTTTAAAATATCTATTCTATTTTCTTTCTGCCTCTCTTCTCTGCCTTATGCTTCTCTCAAGCCGAAGAGCGGGCATCACATGTGACGAAATTCTTCATTATAAGCAGTCAGTAGCAGTCTTTAACTATTTTGCCTCGCATGGAACTGACCAGTCGGCACTGAATACACCGGTGACCAATCTCAAATATTATGGTCAGTCGTACGATAACATCGTCACAATTCTCACCAGGTGGTTAGGGATTGATGATATCTATCTCTTCCGTAACTACATGAGTGGTGCTGCAGGGTGGGCTGCCATATTTATTACGGCGCTTTTTGCCATATGGCTCGCGGGATACAGATCAGGAATTCTGGCTATTCTCCTCTTTGCTGTATCTCCGACTTTCATCGGTCACAGCCAGAATAATCTGAAAGATGTGCCCTTCGCCCTCTCTTACATTGCAGGTACATTTTTCATTCTTAGATTCATCTTCGAAAAAGGCAGAAAATCTTTCCCTGTATTGTTAATGGTTACTTTAAGTATTGCCTTTTCAATAAGTATCAGGGCAGGAGGATTGGTTCTGATTTGCTATTTGTGGTTAATCTTCTTTGTTGCTTTTCTTCTGAGATATATTTCGGACAGTGAATTTGACAGAAATGAGTTCCTCGTAAAATTTGTGCAGATCTCAATTATAAGTGTAACAGCATGGATCCTTGGAATTCTATTATGGCCTTATGCACTCCAGCATCCTGTTAGGAATGTTATTAATGCTTATAATGTTATGGCACATTTTCCTTCAACATTCAGGCAGATTTTTGAAGGAAAAGTTGAATGGTCCGATTTCATGCCATGGTATTATCTCCCGAAATCGATGCTGATAACAATTCCCCTTGTTGTCATAGCTGGAATACTACTGTTGGTTTTCCCGGTATGCAGGAAGGTTCTGAGAAGTAAAGCGCTTCAGTATGGCTTTATTCTCTTTACTATTATCTTTCCTGTTACTTTCGTAATCTTTCTGAAATCAAATCTCTACAGTTCATGGCGCCAGTTTTTATTTTTATATCCTGCAATCGTACTTCTATCAGCCATAGGATTCAGTTACTTTTTTGATTTCCTTAAAAGCAAAATTCTCAGATTTGCAGCTGTAGCAGCTGTCATCCTTCTTTCAATTCATCCTGATTTATTCATTGTAAAGAATCTGCCTTATAGTTATATTTATTATAATCAATTAGCTGGAGGTATTAAAGGTGCTTATTCAAATTATGAAACTGACTACTATTATGTGAGTCAGAAAGAGGCAGCAGAATGGCTGACAGAGTACCTGGAAAAAAGCAGGCCGGGTGCTGAAGTTAAAGTAGGAGCAACCTATACTGCCGAATGGTTTTTCAGGAAACATCCTGAGATAAAATCCTCATATTTCAGGTATGAGGAGAGGAGCCTTTATGACTGGGATTATGCCATAGTCGTAAACAGGTATATCTCACCCTTTCAGCTTAGGAACAAAACATGGCCCCCATCGAATGCAATTAATCTGATCTATGCTGGAAAAATACCAATCTGTGCCGTTCTTGAGAGGAAAACCAAAGATGATTTTTATGGCTACAGTGCATTAATTGAGGGAAAGAGCAGTGATGCAGTGAAACTTTATGAGAAGGCATTGAAATCAGATGATGATGATGAAATGATTTTTTATAATTTTGGAGCGGCTTTATATGATGAACATGAGTATCAGAAAGCAGATTCCGTCCTTAAAAAGGGACTTGAACTAAACCCCGGTTTTGACCTTGCACTGATGTACCTTGGAAACATCGCCAGGGCTCAAAACAAAAAGGAGGATGCCGAAGAATACTATAGAAGGCTTATTAAGTCGAACAGGAAGTACTTTGAGGCATATGTCAGCCTCGCAGAATTATTGAAAGATAAAGATAGGGGAGAGGCCAGATTGTTACTGCGAAAATGTCTGGAAATGAATCCCTCATTCAAACCTGCGATAACAACACTGGCAGATACTTATCGTAATTCGGCTCCGGAAGTTGCAAAAAAGTATGATGTGATGGCAGCTAAAATAAAAGAGTAACTTTAAATATTTTAAAAATGAAAAAATCAGTTTTGGTATTATCGATGGCAGCACTTGTCCTGATGGGCAGCATAAGTGTGATATTTGCACAGGATCAGCCCAAACCAAAAAAGGATACTGTAAATATGGACACCTACGCCAAACCGGAGGTATATTATGCCGTTGAGGATGAAAAAGGCGGGAAAAAAGGATCAGGGAAAAGCAGCCTGCCGGTAATACTTATTGTTGCAGTGGTGGTGGTTGTGGCAGGTGTGGCCGGAGTTATCGTAATGAAAAAGAAGAAATAGTATCCCT
>CAIPJU010000476.1 GCA_903865465.1 uncultured Bacteroidota bacterium | reverse complement strand
TGGATTAATCGCTCCATATCTTTCTATATTGGTTGCTTCAATTCTATTTTTATATCCATTCATTTTATGCGATTGCCTCACATTTCTGACAGGTATATTCAATTTCCTCAACTGTTTATTTATAATGGTTGATGATGGAAACCCATACTCATTTGCAATTTGTAATGCAGATTTTCCATTCTTTATATACTCAATATACAACATATCATATGTGAACACCGACTCTTTCCATTTTTTATATTCACCACAATTTGTAACATGTCCATTAAGACTAAAATTACCTTTGATTTCTATATGCCTACCACAGTATTTACATTCGTTCGTCATAGTATCGTTTCTTTAATATAAATATATACTTTGAGAAAAAACAGATGGAAGTTACTGAATTATTTTAAAATCCATGCCTTCCACCAATTCATCGGCTCGCATATATCCAATACCCTCTACAAACATTCTATGATTTGGTGTAACTTCAATGTATTTACCGTCTTCCAATTCAATGCGTAACCACTCATCGGAATAATCATTATTAAATTTATCCATAACTTGCATATATTCATTAGAATTGGTATCCGAATTGTATGCAAGCACCTTATCATCAATGTTTTCATCGACAAACGTTGATATTGGTAGTTTTCCATTATTTTCAGTATGTATTAAACTATCACCAGCTATACATTTCTCTCTAACTACACCCAACGAACCATCCAACGCATTTTTAACGATATTTTTCAAATCACCAAATGTAAGATTTATCTCCGTATCGAATGGATGGTGCATATGACCATAGGCTCCACCTTCAACAATCAATTCTCTGTTTAAATCTTCATTTATCCACTTTTTCAAATTCAACGTTTCCATTATAGTAGCGGGATTAGTACTTCCAACAGCGGCACCTTTGTAATGAACACCCCAACTGCCATCGCCAGCCATACCACCCCTACTTTTTACAAAGGTAATGGCATCTCTCGGGTCTTCGGTAAAGTATACAGTTCCGGTAGCAATATTTTGTAAGAATTTAGCAGTTCTTTCAATTTCCTCATTTGTAAGAGAATGACGATTTGAATATATATCGGTACTTTTATTAGTCCATAAAACATCCTTTACTTTAATATCATATACAACAACTTCATTCCAGCCACTTAATTCGAGCTTTGTAAATTCTTTAATAAATTTCTCCTTATTTTTGATTATAAAATCTTCAGCAAATCGGATATATTCAGCAATTGTTTTAGCCGCATCAGTTCCGTTCATTCCTCGAATCTTATTTAACTTTTCATTTAATTGCTTATTATTCTGTAAAGTACGATTCCATTCAAATGTCATTCCCCACGGGTCGTTTGTCCAACGTCTACCTTGCTTATCGGGCTGACTCATAGCATCTCCAGCTGAATCCAATAGTATCTTAGCTTCCAACTGTAATATAACACCACCTTTTGTTTGAATCCCTCTAATATCACTCAGCATATCCGCATCCATATAGGTAAACGATGATATTGATTTTTTCTT
>CAIPJU010000475.1 GCA_903865465.1 uncultured Bacteroidota bacterium | reverse complement strand
GTATCGCATTCAAATAGTCCTTTCCCTGTAAAAATAATTCTGTCCTTCAAAATTCTCTTTTCGGTAATTTGTAATCCGATGTCTTCAAATCCTTTTTCTCTGTCAACCAGGTCAATTATTGACTTTAAAGCCATTTGTCTTTTCTCGTCTGTTGTCTTGCTGCCAGTTAAAACAATCAAAATCAAAACTGAAATCGTAATTATATTTTTCATAGTAAGTTTGGGACCTGTTGAACGAAATCCTTAAGGAAAGCTTTTAAATAAATACTTCTATTTCATTCCGATGACAAATTTAAATCTTATTACAATAAAAATTTCTCCATTTGAACTTAGTACTTCTGCCTGCATTTAAATTGTGCTGCTTCAATTGCTTTATATTAAAAAAGAGAGCTTTATTGATGAGACCGATAATACGATTTAGCTGTTGCAACATCTTTTAAAGTGAAACTTACTCCCGAAATTCTGATCAGAGCTTCACCATTAAGGTCTGAATTATAGAACGAAACATGAACCTTACCTGTCGAATCTGTTTTTACTTCGGGATTCCAGTAAATTGTTGTTCTGTTGTCCGGAATTTTAGTATTGTGGTTTTCATAATCAGGAACATAAAACTCCCTGGCCTGATAGAGTCCCTGATATGGAAAAACTATTGCTCCGCGGGGGTTTCCCCTGTAAGAACTTGAATATGTAGTAAATGAAACTACCGGCAGATATATCTTTGGTGAGGGAGGCAGAGACAGTGGTGGTGGTGGCGTTAAATCCTGGCTGTACCTGCTTTCGGCTGCATAAAACTTAACATTTGAAATATTGTTAACCCGAATGCTTGCTGCCCATTGATAAAAATCAAAATCATAACAAGGCGGGCAGGTAGCGACAGTTGAAGGAGCACCATCTGCGACCAGTATCGGCATATGCTGTACCCCTTTTGTTCCGTACCCTGTTGCTGTAAAAGCTTTCTCTCCAAATTCCTCATAAATAAGCTGAAAAAGGCTGGAATATTTCTTCCCTGTCGGATCCTTTTTGTTTAAATTGATGACAACATCAGGTGCGGAAGAGGGATTATGCGATTTTGCCTTAATGGTGACTTCGGGCAGATTAATATATTTAATTGCCGGACCGATAGCTGAATCTGCTTCAGCAAATCTCTCCACGAGCGATCTCAATAAACCGGGTTTGAATGAGTAATATGGAAGTTCATTGTTCCTGTAGATTATTGAAGGAGCAGGAAAAGTATCCAGTAGAAAACCAAGCTTTTCAATCCTGTCACTTTTATTCCTGTTCTGAATGAAGAAGGTATGTGCTCCGTAAAAAAACGGGACATCGATATTAAACCTGTTGTTCCCGTCAGTTTTTGCAATCCCGTTTAAACCTGTTTTAAAGTCGAGATAATTAAGTGTATACAGATTTCCAGGTTTCTGATTTCTCAAATTATATACTGAGCCGTTAAAACAGAAGCCCTTTTCAATAGGATACATCACGTCAAATGATTTTAAATACCTGATTGAATTCCACAAATAATTTCTCCATCCCTGGGTCATCATTATTAAATCTACTCTGTTTCGGGCTGAGGTCGTAGTATCAGAAAGGTCAAAAAATTTATAATCAATTTCCCCTTTTAATTCGGAAGAGAGGTAGAGGTAGGTCGCAATATCGGGCGAAGCCATGACCGAATCGCTTCGGGTAAGGTCAGTTACTGCCATTGCAAGTGAAGCTTCAGCGGGATTACCAGCAGAATCGGTAACATGGATAGAAAGGTCAACCTTCTCCCTCTTTAGATACTCCTTTTTATCTGTTTCAATGTGAATCTGAAACTTCCCGACAGGCTGGTTATTAAATACCAGTCGTTCGGCAAGAGGACGGTAGAGACTGTCGTACAAGGTCACCTGTACAATTCCTTTGGGATACTTTTCGAGAGGAAGATAAACAGTTAGGGGAGTGCTGTCAGTTTCAACCTCATTGAAAGCAAAGACGGCACCCCGCACTGATACCATCAGATAATTACTGCTCTTAGAATAATTCCGGTTATTTTTGATTGTTATCTCGTCAGAACCGGAGTTAAAATTGAGAACAAACCCTTTTGGCTCAACTTGGGGCAGATTAAAGAAGAATTTATTTCCCGAATAGTTCGAAAGAGCTTTGTAGGAGTGATTAACCTCAGGTGTAAATTCAAACTTTCCAATACCAGATTCATCTCCGGCAATATGTTTCAGTAAATTCTGATTTTCATCGGTTATATCGGCTTCAAAGGGCGTGGGATTGCCTTTGTTGTCTATTGCTTTATAGGCAATTACAGAGGCTATTCCATCAACCAGTTTGCCGCTCTCCGGGAAGAACTGAAGATTAATTCCGGTTTTCAGCTGAAGGGACAATCTCCTTTCTGAAATGATGTTTTTGCCGGAAAGACTTAGTTTAATATCTGCTGAAGTGCAGGTGAGAGCGGCCGGTACGAAAAAATCCAGAGGAGTGTTCAACTCCCGTTTAAATCTGAAAGTTTTTGCCAGTGACAGAGTATCATTGATCCTGATAGTCACTTCCAGCTTCTTCTCTTCACTTTTGTATTCATCCGGAACAATTGTATGAATATATAAAATGACGGAATCGCCTGAAATGATTTTATTTATAACAGGATTCACAACAATGAGGTTCTTAAAATCAGATTGATGAACCTGAATCTCCTTTTCGAAGAGATAATCGCTCTGGAAATTTCTCATGTACTGGGTATATGCCCTTAAACGGAATACTCCATTTTTAAGATCCTTTTTTAGTGTTATCTCACCTTTCGTTCTGCCGTTTTCAATAAGTAATTTCAGATGCGATTCAAGCTTATTATCTGCATTTATCAGGTCGACATACAATATTCTGCTCAGGAAGGTTGAGTCCATGTGCAGGTTATCCATCACAAAAGCGCTGAACCATATCGTATCGCCGGCCATGTAATCGGGACGATCGGTTTCAACATAAACGTTTTCGACAGCAAGCAGGCTATCATTCATCATTTTAACCAGCGAATCAATTACCGGCAGATCTTTCACGTTATTATTTCGATTTTCAGAGTAAAACTTATTACTCTTCTCCCAGGTCTGAATCTGTCGCTCTTCTTTCTTATCGGGTTTGACAAAGGAGTTCCCGGCCCAAAAATTCTGCAGGTATGGTTTCTGAAGAAGTTCTTCTTTTTCCGATTTAAGGGGGGAAGATCTTCCCGATATTAAAAACCTGGAATTTAAGCTGATCTGTTGTTTCTTCTCTGTAAGTTTCCCGAATAATACCTGGTCCCTTACCGTACTGGAAATAGATGATGAATCTGGAACAATAGCAAAAAGAGTGCTTCTGGAAACATTCTGATCGTTCTTTTTCCTGTCGGTAAGTCTAAAATCCTCCTTCCTGATTACATAATTCAGAGTGTAGTTATCATTACCTTTAATATCCCTTGAAAAGAATACAGAAGTTGATAATTCTCTCTTATCCTGCCACATAGGGACTGAACCCGGGATCGGTATTTTTTCCCCTAATTTGAAGATACTCGTGATACTGACAATTGATGTATCTGAAATATCGATGTAATAATCATTCTTTGTATTGTCCACATTGACCCTGATCATGACCAGCTTCTTTCCATCCTGCAGAATAATCCGCTTTCCGGAGATATATTGTTCCACGAATATAGGCAGGTTTATGAACGGATCGGTTTTAAACTCGGGTGACTCTTCCCAAAGTCCGGGAATATACTCATTCGTTGCTGCGTATCGTGAAATGTCGGGTTCTCTTCGATCGATGGAATACCCGGAGACATTCATGTGGGCATAACTTTCAAACAGGCTATTTAGTGTAGTATCAACCGATGAAGTCATCCTGAAGTAAACAAGCTTCCTTTGCGGCTCATCAGAAGTCTCTGTCCCCCTGCGCCCATGAAATTTTCCAATGGCTTTTTTTAGTATCGATCCATACTGCAGAATCTCTTTGCCAGGATTTTTCTTCAGAATTTCATATGGAACAAGCGTAACCTGTACAGAATCATTTGGTTTCTCAATAAAGACCTTTACATCTTTGAATCCGAATTTTCTCACAATAAGGGCGACCGGGAACCCGGAGGGTTTAATGACAAACTCCCCGTTTGAATTCGATTTTGCAAAAGAGCTCTTATCATTACAGGAAATGTCGGCAAAACAGACAGGAGATTGAGTTCCAAATTCAATTACCCGACCCTGAATATATCCTTTTCTCTTATCCAAACAGGCCGACCCATCAGCATTTAATTCCGACAGAGCATTCAATTGAAGTACAGCCGTCAGGATAAAAAAGCTGATTCGGGCATATTGATAATTTTTAAAACTATTCCTCCGGCTTACCGGACTGCCATTCATTGTTTTATTATTTGATTATCAGCTCTATTGCCTTATTTAAAAGTTCATCCTGATTATTTATTATCCCTTTAATTGTAGGCCTTAACTCTACATCGGGTATGATTCCGGTTCTTTGAGTCTCCTTTCCATCGGGATAATATACACCAATACCGCTTATCAGGGTACCAATCCCTCCGGGAAGTACAATCTGCGAGACGTTGCCATCGGCACCGGCAGTCGTGGAACCCAGTACTTTGGCCCCCGGTGCAACTCTCAACGCCATTGTCGTATATTCGGCCTGACTTTGGGTTACCTCATTTACAAGTATTACTATTTTCCCTTTATAATAATGGTCATTATCTTCTCCTACACCAAGCGGCGGATTCATTACGAAAAGGCCGGGAGAAGTTACACTGCCACCTGAAATCCTGACGAAGGGGGTATTGCGAGGCATCAGATATTCTCCTAGGGAAAAAACAACAAATTCCGAGGGATAACATCTCAAATCAATAATAAGGCCTTTAGTATTTTGAATGTCATTCATTATCGACGGCAGATAGCTATTCTTGATTGTCCCCGGGTATAGATAAGCCACACCTGGCTCTATTATTTTGAAGCAGCTGTCTTTTTTCTGAAATCTCTGGTATATGTCAAGATCCCGTGTAGAATAGGTACTGGTGACTGCAGAGAATAATTTCCCATCCCTCCTGTATCCTATTGTGATGGTAGAATCATTCGTCCTGAGAAGATCAGAAGCCATTGTGCGCAGTTGAGTCGGGAAATTGGATGCAGGTGTTATTTTCAGCCTCTCAGAAATAATTGTGTCGACTGATCTCATGTTTATACTTACTATTTCATCTCCTTTTTTCAGGGAATATTGAATTGGTGATTTCCCTTTAAAGAAGTCGGTTATGACTGGTTTATTTTCTACAAAAGTCACCTTGTATGGGGCATAATTGACTCCGAAATATCGGGTTAAGATCTCGTCTTTACCCCATATATTTGCATGAGTATCATGAACCCGTGTAATTAATTCCAAAACACGCAGTTCGTAATCAGTTGAATTTGAAGCATTGATAAATTCAGGCAGAAACTCTTCAAGAACTTTTTTCCAGTCGCCCTCTGTTAAGTACTTGTACGGGAAAAAATACTGGATCATATTCCAATACCTGTAAAGCGCTAGTAAGCGAAAGCCCGTATCTGGAAATTTCATGGAGGAATAAGATCTTTCATTTTGAAAAACTGGATTCCCCACATAGGGAACCATGCTTATATAGTAATTATCCTCTGTTCTCTTTGCATTTCTGATGCTTTCAAGCAGTTTGCTCAGATCCTTTGAAATATCCGGACTGCTGATCCAATCCAGATCAGGTTTTAATTTAACTTCCGATGAAGCATCCGGGGTTTCATCATTCGCAACAAAATCGCCCAGACTTTTTATCCAGGATATCAGTATTTTATCACGATCAGCATTGTTGGATGCTTTGATGATTTTCGGAGCTATTCTGAACAATTCATAATCCCAGTTAAAATTACCAGCAGCTATGTTGGGATGGTAGTACTTTAAGAAACCCCAGATCATTCCCAGTAAATTAAGATCCTTCAGGTTTCTGGCCGTAGGATTAAAACTGCTGATAAGTGATCCTTTGTCGAACTCCTTGTCAAGATCGGCTTTGAGCACTTTTGTTTCAATCTGTTTTACCTGTTCAATAGGAATCCCATCTATCAGGAGTTCAAAATCGTCAACCCAAAGCTTCCCTTTTCCTGAAAGGAGAGTGCCTATATAAATCGTTTTTGCTCCATCGGGATAGGGTAGCTTAACGGAATATGAGCTCCAGTCAGAAGTTCCCATTATGTTCTTTTGCTGCATATTATCAAATTGCAGGGTTCCGGATGAGCCATCGATTCTGAGCATTAGTCCAATCGGACCTTTTGAGACATCCTGCAATTTCATATATGCTTTCAGTTCAATTTCCTGACCCGCATAACGAGCCGGAATTGCATAGGCTATACATCCGAATGAATCAGGTCCATCGTCTTCAGCTGCCTCCAAAAGAAATGAGTTTTTACCACTATGTTTTATAAGGGTATCAACACTTAACAGGTAGCCTTTCCCCCATTGAGTCCAGCCATCGGGCAATTTCTGGTCGACTGATTTTTTCTCAAAGCCAAGATTAAAATCTGCAGGCTTTGAATTATTTTGACCCGTGGCACTTATAACCCATATTGATAAAGCGATGATCAGAAAGTTTTTTTT
>CAIPJU010000474.1 GCA_903865465.1 uncultured Bacteroidota bacterium | reverse complement strand
TCAGACTGTGTCGCAATTCGTGTTTTTCGTCATTGCGAGGAGCGAACGAAGTGAGCGACGAAGCAATCTCTGGAAAAATTATTTCACTGTCTTTAGTTGATTTACGATATACGTCATGACCTCAAGTTTCGTCTGGTAGTGCTCAATCATTGCATTAATTATTCTTTCATCATCGGGATTAGCTTTGAGTTCTTTCTGGAGTGAAACATATACTGAATCCATGCTTTTCATCTCCTTCATGAGCACTTCTTTCTGCTGCGGATTATTTTTCAGGTCTATGTTAACAATTTCATTTTCCATAAGGTTTACCTGGTGAACATAATAATTTTCAACCTCCTTATATTGTGGTGATACCTGTCCGAGTTTCATTCTCTGGCTTCCCGAGCTCAGGAAATGATCCCATGTCCACAGGGATGAAAGAGTAACTAGAAGAGTCACCACAGCTGCCCTGAGCAGGTAAGGGACAATGCTTCTTTTTACAGGAGCTATCTGAATCTTCGGTTCGAGCCTGTTTTTGAATCTTTCAAAGTGGCCTTCTAAAGGCTCTTCATCGAAAAAATCCTTGTTGTTTCTGATAATGTCTTCAATTGTTTTCATGAACTTCTCCTTTCTTATCTCCCCTTTAATTCACTAATTAGCTTTTGTTTTGCCCTCGACAACTGGGACCGTGAGGTGCTACTGTTAATTGATAATATTTCTGATATCTCATCATGGTCGTAACCTTCAAGAAGATACAGTGATAGGATAATTCTGTAACCATCAGGCAGTCTCTCAATAGCCTCCTTTACCTCCTCAACCCGTATGTCCATCTCTTCGTATCTGGCAGTTTCATCGCTGCTGTCATCACGAATGCCTGTATGAGAATCAATATCTTCAAAGACCGCTTTTCTTTTATTCAGGGCATCGAGTGAACGGTTAACGACTATCTTTTTTAACCATGCTCCAAAGCTTACTGAGCCTGAATAGGTGTCAATTTTTTCAAAGGCCGCCAGAAAGGATTCCTGCATTATGTCTTCAGCTTCCATGGAGTCATTCACAATTCTCAGACTTGTATTGTACATCGCCTTGTAGTACAATTTGTAAATCTGAAACTGAGCTTTCTGGTCGCCAACTTTACATTCGTCCAGGAGGTCCTGGTGCAGGTTTTTGAATGCCGCTTCTACATTTGCCATCTTTAAGGGAGGACTAGTTTGTATATGTGTTGCTGCACCCACTTTCTATCTTTTTTTCAATCAATAGACGGGGCAAAATTTAAAATGCTGCACTCAAGTTATAAAATTTACAGGAAATTTCAGGAAAATAAGAAAATAAATCCCTGAGTTACGTGCCCGGTTGAATAATTAAGGCTGGAACCAAACATACTATGAGGTATTGAGAATACGAGCAACAGAGCAATAGCTGCAAGTATAACAAAGAGAGGTTTCTCTTTTTTTCTGTTCATCACAACAGCTAATATCCAGAATATAAGGGCTATCAGGGTTTTATTGTCGGTAAGATCCCATCCGTAGGGAATACCGGTCCATAGTTGTCCAAAAGCAAATTTCTGAACAACAGGACCCAGGATCATACCCCCGGCTATAAAAAGAATAAGTGTGACAATAGAATATTTCTTAAATGCCGGGTATTTAATTATTGCCATCAGGCCTGCCAGGGTCGAAAAAAACATAGCTAAAAACATAAGAAGAATGTGCGGGCCTAATATTAATCCCGATACAGCGCCTTTAAACCTAATGACAACAGGACTATCTTTGAGATAGGTGACAGTCCCGTTTGAATCACTTATCTCAAAATAGTACATAATCTTTCCTGCAGCCGGCTGCTGAGGAATTTCTGCAAACAGACCTTTTTCTTCATAAATCTTAAATATTTTATTCATTACGAAGGAGTGTACCGGATAGGTTTTGTATTTGAATTCCGATGACTGGTATTCATCATTGGTATTATACCGTTTAAAGAAGAGTTTTGCTTTAACTGAT
>CAIPJU010000473.1 GCA_903865465.1 uncultured Bacteroidota bacterium | reverse complement strand
CATAGAGGGGTTATATGAAAATAACTGATCATGGTGATTACTTTTTACTGGAATCAGAAACGAAAGAAGAGCGTTGTAAACTAGCAGATGTATTCAATGTTAATAGAACAACCTTATGGGTAAGTTCAAAAGGTAATATTGACGGCCTAAAATTGTGGAGAGTTGAAGAAGATGTGGAATAGCATGAGGCCAGACGTTCCTCGCAAACTACCGTCTATTCCTGTTCCAACTGCAAACGAACATAATAGGCATGAATTTATTAGTGCGTGGATGTTTAATTACGGCGGTACTGCCAGTAATGCATATAGTGTTTGGGAAGTTGAAAAGAGAAAAAATGAAAACCGATTGTGATCTTGTTAAGTACATCAGAAAACACAAACATATAAGATGCATACCTAAATCTACTGTCGATTTTTACATTGAATATAAATTGGAAGGAAGCGAGAATGAACGAAAGAGAACATTTATTAACTTGTCTTATGGAAGAGTGCGCCGAAATCCAAAAGCCCATTTGTAAGGCTCTGCGTTTCGGTGAGAATGATCAATATCCAAATCCAAATTTTCCTGGTGCTACTTCGGCAAATATACACGACATTTCTGATGAAATAGATGATTTGTTGGGTGTAGTTGAATTACTTCTTGAATATGGCGTATTGAAGCGTCCTGCCGATCCAGTTAGGATCATGGCTAAGAAGAAAAAGGTTCTAAAGCTTATGGAATATGCCAGGGAGCATGGATCGCTGACGTGAAAACGATAGATGTGAGAAAATATGATGGAAGATGGTTAGGTGAGAGAAATAGAGAGTTCTATCGTGAGATACATGAAAGAGCAAATCATATTAACGCAAAAACAATAATAGCGCATCCGAAAATCGTAGCTATGCTAGAAATGTTACCTGAATTCAAATTTGCTGTGAGGGAACCGATAGAATATGGTATTACGATTGTTGGTGAATTGAGTAATCATTTTAAGGTATATGCAAAAGATTCACCAGAGATAATTATTTCATTGATTGGTGATAAATGTGAAGAACAAATAGAGGTAATAATGTGAATTTTGAACTATCAAAAGAAGAAGAAGAGAAATACCAAAAGTGGTTAGCTGAACATGATAAGACATGCCCACTCCATCCCAGAAAAGCACCAACCGCTATTGGCGGGCGAATTACATTTTGCTTTACCCCTACCGGACTTGGTGTGGCAGCTGGAGCAGAATGTGTATGTGGTGAAAAAGTAAATCTAACTAATTACGAGAACTGGTAATGAAACCTGAAGAACTAGCAGATTTAATATTTGGTGGAACCGATGTATGTGATATCGAGAAGTATACTACATTAGATTGCGATTATTTTCAATGTTTAGAATGTAAAGACGACTGTGTTAACATGGAATACAACGGAAAGAATTTCATGGCGGTATGGTGTGCTAATGGATGTGATTGTCATGGTGATGTTTTTCTTGTCAATAGAAAGACACTTCCGAGAATGGCAAAGAAGTTTATACAGGATTACAAGGCAAAAAATGAAATTAATGTGGTACAAAAATAAAGTCTTGGCAATCGGCCCCGAAGAAACGTGGATTGAATTTGGAAAGGCTTTGGTCAATTCAGGCAAGCTAGCAGGATTTCCCGACACCCCACGCGAAAAAATAACAAACGAAGCGTGGCAAAGCGATGAGGATGTGTATATAATCGAGAATAAAGATAAGTAGTTTTATGCGCCTATAGCTCAACTGGACAGAGCCTCAGATTTCTACTCTGATTATCCCCGTTCAACTCGGGGTAGGCGCACCAATCACTAAATATTTCAAAAAATATTCGAACCTACCATAAGTATTTATATAATTAAGTGGGGTTCGAATATGAATATTTGTCTAAATTGCAACAAACCAACAAATAAACCAAAGTTTTGCAATTCCTCATGTGCAGCTGTTTACAATAATACACACAGAAAATATCGTCCAAGTAACGACAAAAGAACAAAAAATGTCAAATGTTGTAATTGTGGCATAGTTTTTATTGGTAATATTAGATCTGGTATTAATAGTAAATGTGATAAGTGTCGTGTTTACGTTAAAAATACAGACGAATTCAGACGAAGAATTATATGTCCAATATGTGGTTCTTGGGAT
>CAIPJU010000472.1 GCA_903865465.1 uncultured Bacteroidota bacterium | reverse complement strand
TCTACTTGAATTGTTTGAGTCATTTTTTGAGTTTTAGAAATTCTTTAAAAAAGCGCTGGTAACGGAACCGAAGCGCCAGCGGAGTATTAAAAGCTGCCCCCGGTCCCGGCCAGTGCCTGTTCAGTTATTTAAAAATTAGCGGTTGATTGCTGACGAACACACGTTTATCTTCAATATGCGGCCCCAGGATCTTACGAGGAAGATTCATCGAGACATAACATATCTGATAAAAGGAGGCATCATCAATCCATTGACTGAGGAACATCAGACCAATCCTGCGTTTCCCATCCACAATAAAATCATCAATGGTCGCCAGACGGTAGTTTTCGGGCAGTTCACTATAATATCTGAAACCACTTTTATTCACCTTGATATTTTCCAATTTTGTACTAAAAGGCAGTGCATTCATTTTTGCATGTTTTTGGTGTTTTTGATAAAAAAAAAATAAAATCACTTTTCCAAAAGCAAAAACACGTTCCTACGTCCCCCGCTTCCCTACAAGCCCCTACACTTCCCTACACTTCCCCCGCCTTTTTTACCCCTTAATAATATAAAAATCAATAATATATAAAACTGTAGGGAGCGGGGGAAGGAAAATCCGGATTTTGACATAAAAACAGGAATTTTATTTTTTTTTTAAATGATGCTAAAATGGGCGTTCATCTTCATGGTCTTCCGGATCAATATGAGGCAAATTATCAAGGTTGAGAGTTTCCTGTTTTGGAGGGGTTGCAGGAGGTTCCGGAGTAGCTGATTTCTTTTCAGTACTATACGGATTTACAATGGTACGCTCCAGGTTAATATCAAGCTGCCCGGGACCATATTTGAAAACAAAAGCAGAAGTATTGGAGGTATCAAAACGTGTATGGTTGGTATAACCTACATACGATTTATGGTTTTTGAGATAGTGCATGATGGAAATAAGATCAATGCCATTCTTACCTGTTTGTTGTCTCCATTTCTCCATATAAAGCGGATGGACTCTTGAAAACCTGATAAAAAGCAAATTTTGTGGTTTGGCAAATGGTCCGGAAATTTCATCACCTTGTTTATTTGTATAGGCCAGTGATGGAGTCATGGCAATCTTGAAATCTACCCCTGCCTGTATCTTGCCTTCATCAAGTAGATATTCAACGGTTGACCAGAAAGTTGATATTGATTCTGATGTTGCAATCTGTTTTGTCAGGGAAGCGATGTCATGCTTGACAATTTTGTACATAGTTGCATAATCAAAACTGAGTGTCAACGGTGTAGCACTCTCCAGGATGATCTTGATCGGAGCCAGCAGACAACAATAATTCCTGATTAACCTTTCATCGAAGGGCAGGTTTTCCTGAATCATTTCTGCTTTTAAATTTTCCTGGATTGTGGAAAATGTTCTCGCAAATTGATCTTCCATTAATTTGCGATATTCCAGAATATCTGTAACCAGTGAGCTGATCCCTTGAATTTCCAAATCCTTCAATTCTTCATAACGAGCCATTTGCTGAGGGGTATAATATTTCTTTATAAAGGATAAAAGGCAGGATCGTGTGAGAAGGGAATTGTCATCAAGGGTCGGAAGGAACTGGCCGGAAATTAGAAACGAACTAAGAATTTTGGTAATGGATGTCCGGCTATCCTGAGTCATTTTCCCTTTTTCGTGGCCTACACCATCGTAAGCAGCTTTAAATAATTGAAAACGCCTGATATCAATGTCATTTGAATATTCATCAAGCCAGACAATGCAGTTTTTGCTTCGGGATCCTCTTCTTGAAAGGCC
>CAIPJU010000471.1 GCA_903865465.1 uncultured Bacteroidota bacterium | reverse complement strand
GGCCATGATATGATCATGATAGACCTGATTATTTATCCAATCATAGGTCTTTATCATTCCTTCTTTTAAAGGTCTTGAAACCTCCCAACCCACCATTTTACGATATAATTTATTGTCTGAATTCCTACCCCTTACGCCAAGGGGGCATTTGAAGCCATACTTGTCGATGAACTCCTGACCTTTTATATTTCTGATACTGATATTCTTCCCCGATATATCAATAGCCATCCGGGCAAGCTCATTAATTGTGACCATCTCTTCTGATCCGATATTAACAGGACCAGTAAAACTGGTTTGCATAAATCTTAGGACAGCTTCGATACATTCATCGATGTAAAGGAAGCTTCGTGTCTGCAGTCCGTCACCCCAAACCTCTAACACTCCCCCATCTTCAGTTTCAGCTGCTTTTCTTAACATGGCTGCAGGAGCTTTTTCCCTTCCACCTGTCCAGGTGCCCTGGGGTCCGAATATATTGTGAAACCTGACTATCCTGACATCGAGTCCGTAGTTCCTGAAAAATGACATGTAAAGACGTTCACTGAAAAGCTTTTCCCAACCATATTCTGAATCTGGCTTTGCAGGATATGCAGAGGATTCCTCGCAATTGGGATTGTCAGGCTCGGTTTGGTTATACTCAGGATAAATGCAAGCCGAAGAAGAGTAAAACAGCTTTCTTATCTTCTTCTTCACACATTCCTGTGCAACATTCAGATTTATTGTAGCGGAATTATGCATCACATCAGCATCATGCTCTCCCGTAAAAATATATCCGGCTCCACCCATATCGGCAGCAAGTTGATAGACTTCGTCTGTTCCTTCTTCTATCACAATTTCAACTGATTTCGGATCACGAAGATCAGCCAGTATGAATTCATGGCTTATTTCCGAATGTTCAAAATACTCATGATTCTTGATATCACAGATTCGAACATGGGAGCCATCATTTTTCAGTCGCCTGCCTAAGTGGCCTCCTATGAAGCCACCGCCTCCGAGAACAACAACTTTTTTCATAGTATTGGGAATTTTAGTTGGAATTATTGAAATTATCTAATACTCTTGTCATCCTGATCAGTCCTGATTTTTTTGAATAGTGTTCCATTGCATATTCATAACCTGACCTTCCCATATTATTTAAACGGGAGTTTTCTGTTTTCATGGCCGAATCCATGGCTTCCACCCAATCGGATGATCCGTTGGATTTAATAATCCACCCACATCCCGATTCTTTAATTGCAGAAGCGGTTTCACTTAACATATTTGCTGATGTTATTACCGGCTTTCCTGAGAACATATAAGCAATAAGTTTGGAAGGAATTGAACTGTTGGCTGCCTCTGGGTGTATGGGAAGCAGAAGGACATCGGCTATTCCCTGCAATTCAACTACTGGCTGTAATCCTGACGGGACGTCTATGAATGCAACGTTTTCCAGGTTAAGTTTTTGTGCCATAGTGTAACATTTTTCCCTTGCAGAACCAGATCCTGCAATTATGAGGAATGTATTGCTGTCCCCCAGAAGGGCAAAAGAGTCAAGTATGGTTTCAACTCCCGCCACAGGGCCAATATTACCGAGGTACATATAAATAAATCTGTCAGATGCCCGGTTAAGATTATATCTGTTCAGGATATCTTCTTTTAAAATCTTCGTGTTTATAAAAGGCTCCGGGTCCTGCCAGTTTTGGATTACAGTTACCTTGTCAACCGGAATTTTCCTCTTGTCAGTATAAACTCTTTTAAGGCTTTCTGAGATTACTGTCAAATGAGCCGATTTCCTGGCTATGTACCAGTCGATCGCAAAAAGAGGACGCCATAAGGCCTTAAGAAATCCTGACCTGATTTTTGTGAGGTATGATTCAGGATAAAGATCCTGTACATCCATAATTAAAGGACGTTTCTTATTGCATCGCAACAGAATTATGATCAGTTGCCCAAGGAATGCCCATGGAGAAGCATAAATAATGTCGTAGTCCCTAATAAAAGTATTTATGAACTTTGCCGATCTATATCCAAAGTCAACACTTTCCCTGGCTCTTTTTAAAAGGTCATAACTTGGATAAGCATAGGAGTTTAAACGAACATGGAAAAAATTATCCTTTATAGTACTGATAACATTGCCATTGGTTTCTGGATAAACCATACCCAGTGGTCTTGTGGGCTTCGGGGAAATGAACCATACAACATTTCCTTCCGTTGAAAGATGTTCTGCAAGGTCGTAATGAGCACGTCCGGCAGTAACAGGTTCAGGTGGAGCTGTACCGCTGATAATTACAATCTTCATTTAACTTATTTTTAAAGATTTATTACCACAGGCTTAATGATGAAGCAGAATATCACCCTTCAATCAGCCTCTTTTTTATAAACCGGGCAGGATTTCCTCCCACTACCGTCCAGGGTTCTACATCCCTGAATAGAGATGAGCGCGCTCCTACAATCGCACCCTGACCAACCGTAACACCCATGCCTACAAACACATCAGCAGCAATCCATGCATGGTCCTCAATTATAATCGGAGCTGAAACTAAAGGCATATCATTCCGGGTAAAGTCATGTGAAGCAGAACATAAATATGTTTTCTGGGACACCATGGCAAAAGCCCCCAAACTGATCTTGTCGACATTATAACAATCAACGCAAGAACCGATTATGGCATGTTCTCCCATTTCGAGATTTGAAGGCAGATAGATGGTAGCACTTGAATAAACCACAGCAGTTTTATGCACTCTGGCTCCGAATAGCTTTAACAGAGTTAGTTTCCATCCATTGAAAATGCTCCTGGGAATAGGTCTTACCAACATACCCCAGACTATTGTCCATGCAAACCTGACAAACTTGTTGCGAAGACCAGGATTATCCCTGACAGATGCCTTAATCATTTTGAGGAGTCAGAAAGTTATTATATTACTATTAAGAAGAAGATGAGAAGATTAATTAAGCTGTTCAATGAGGCTTCTATACTGCGGACAGAATTTCTCTCCAGACTGATTTATACTGACGCATGATATTTCCAAGGGTATAATTATCCATGACCCTTGAGGCCCCATTTTTACCTAGGATCATTTCTCTTGCAGGATCATCGGCCAGGGCGGCAATGGCTTCGCACAACCTTACTGAATCGCGGGGAGGAATACAGATTCCACACGGCTTCCCGGAAAATGTATCGAGAATTTCGGGAATTGCACCTACATTAGTGGCTATTATTGCACATCTCATTGACATTGCTTCAAGGATCACATTAGGGAACCCTTCGGTATAACTTGGAAGTACAACCAGGGGTGAGGATTGCATAAGTTCGCGAACGCTAATCCTGTCAATGCAACCGGTGAATCGGAGCCATTCGCCCTTCTCCCTCCTGCTTCCAATTGTCTCAAGTTCTTTTTTTATATGTTCGTCACATGGTCCTGCAAGTATAAGTTCCTTCACTTGCTGGACAAAAGTGCAGGCTTCTACGAGTTCATAAACTCCCTTACTTTTGATAACCTGACCCGCAAACAATACTGTTCCTTTTTTCTTCACCGGATTTACTGCAGCAGCCTGTCCAATCAATATTTCATCTTCCCGGCCAACCGGATTAGGTATCAAGATTATATTTGAAAGACCTGCGTTACGAAGCGAATCAAATGATTTCACATCGAGCACTATCGACATATTGCAACCCCTTGAAACCCTTCGCAAGAGCTGCCATTCCAAGTTCCGAGAAGTTGCCATGAAAGGAATTCTGCCAAATCTCCAGTGAACTAATACAGGAATTTTATTACTCCCTGCAATTTTCATAATCAGATAATCCTTGAATAAAGCGAACGATGAGCTGCTAGTAAGATGTATTATATCAGGCTTAAACTTTCTTATGTTTTCTTTCAGTTCCACAAGGGTCTTGATTGCTTCCATTGTTCCATAAAACATCCTCGAAAATACATCCGTCTTCATATAATCCCGCGATCTTATTGCCGTATCCTGATGAATAATTTCAAATCCATCGGGGTTGGCTGCCATATATTCCAGGATATTCTTGGTCCATGTGGCTATTCCTCCTGGCGGAGGCGGCAGGGGTGATAAAAGCAATATGGTCATTTTTGAAGTAATTCTTCGATATCAGCTTTAGTAAGTCTATCGCCGGCAGAATAAAGTTTCTCCTCGTGTTGAAGTATTTCGTCAGCCGACCACCTAAACTTTATCAGCTTTGCAGGAATACCCCCTGTTATCGAATAGGGTGGTACATTTCTTGTTACAACTGCTCCTGCTGCAATAATCGCTCCTCTTCCAATCCTTACTCCCTTTAATATAATTGCCCCTGTGCCTATCCATACATCATTTTCAATAATAACAGGCTGATCATCCTCCTTCCGCTTGTCAGGTGTTCTGTAATCAGCCATGAACTTTCCAATTATGTGAGTACTGTGATTTCCTCCCCTGATTGTCACATTGGGACCAAACATCACTTTGTCGCCAATTGAAATGCTGCTAATCAGCGCCATGAATGAAGCTCCTGGTCCAATATAGACGTCATCCCCGACTGAAATATGCCTGTAATAGATATCTGACATGGTCGGATAGAATACTACATTACTGCCGCATACCTTGAACTGGTGCCTGTACAGATGCATCAGTACCCTGTCATAAGCTTTGCAGAGATAGTAATGAAAGAATGATAATGCTTTTAAAATCGAATGTTTCATTTAACAGTTTAAGGTATTTCTTTAAATAATTCCCTGATCGAAATTTATAGTAGATTTTCATCAGAACTGAAAAAACATAATCTGCAATACCCATCGATCTGAATTCAAGGGATAGTGGGTCAGCTATAGAACTCCGATTAGATTCAAGAAATTCTTTCAGTATTTTCAGACTTGAATCATTCGAAGTCTCCGGATGATAACAAATAGTCCAAACACCCTTTCTCTTTTCAACAGGGCTCCAGAGTTGCTGAGGGATCCAATACAGACCGTTCCGTATAATAGGGTTTATGAAATAACCATCGCTTATATATTTAATTCCTGGAACTTCTCTTATTGCTCTGAGTGTATTCTTGTCGAAAGAATGGGCAGGAGCTACGAAAATTTCGGCATGAATTCCTTCGTCTTTAAACTTGGTATAGGCTTTGGAAATCATTTCCTTTTGTCTTTCCAGGGGAACTCCGGCAAATTCTGAATATTTGTTTATTCCCAAAATCCCCCTGTTATGGTTCCTGTAAAGATGTTCAAAACCATGAATGCCTATATGATATCCTTTAACCTGCCACATTCTTACTGTATCCCAGAATTTATCATCCCGAGAACGCTTTAAGAAAATGGGATCATTATTAAAAGGAATTACTGCAACAATCGGTTTTACTCCATATTGCTCAATCAATTCAAAAAAGGGATCCCATTTCCGGTAGTTCATGTACTCCGAAGCATCATCAAAGCGGATTATGTATCTGGCCGGCATTTAATATTTATTATTCAACCGAATAAGGCAAAGCCCGTTACAACTTTCTATTTCCAGGAAACCTTTCATGTATGAAATGTGAAAATTCCTTTAAAATTTTAGCAGCCAATATTATAAAAGATTCATAGTCTGACTCTTCCACAAGAATACCACCAAAGTTGTCCTTAAAACAATTTATCCCCTGAAGCGATTTATCACAAGTATTGAATGCATAACCGCCAAAGTCGTAAACTTCAAACCCCTGTTCTCTGAAAAACAACATATCATCATAGTGCAGCAGTTTATTGGCACGGCCAATAAGAGATTTTTCGTCTTTTCCGAGCCCGTTTACATGAAGATCAGAAAAACTGTGAAGCAACCTTACTCTTTTTACAGACTTATCGAGTATGTAACTATGAAACGTGAGAATTTGACCTTCGCGCTGATATGCCGCTCTCATGACGAGAGAATCCCCAAGGGCTTTCAGTTGAACTTCCGGAATGAAATTTGTTAAATTCTTCCTTTCCAGGTAACTTTTAAAAAAGGAGATGTACATTCCCATATCATTAGTGGTACTGCACCGGACACCTTCTGAGTATGCCCTTTTTATATGGAAAAGAGTTGTCCTGGTGAAGTCCTCCTCAAATTTTCTTTCTTTCAGATAAATGAATTTTGTAAAACCAGGAGTTCTTATGAAGCCAAATCTTGGTACAAGGCAATAAGAATGGATATAACTGTCGAAAATGCCTGATTTCATCGAAGGAGCTTCCGAAAAGTACTTTACTTTTCTCCCTAAATGGAATTTATCGAAATCAATAGATATCATTTACTGAATGATTAACAATATGACAGTTTCCAACAAAAAATGAAAACGATCTGTCAGATTTCTTTACATATGCCTTAATGACCTGGCTATGGTCATAAAGTCCTCAAAACGGCCTTTGATAAAGTACGATGGAACGACAAAAAGATTGTATTTCAACTCAAGGGCAGTAACCAGAACCAAATAGGTCAGACCATAACAAAGAGTTAAAAAAACACCTGACCTGAAAAAGAACTCCAAAACGGCAAAAGGCAATAAACAAATAATAGATATT
>CAIPJU010000470.1 GCA_903865465.1 uncultured Bacteroidota bacterium | reverse complement strand
TGTCATGGGCATATTATCTTTCGCTTAACACCGGCAGCTATGTGATTCTGTTCCCGATTTCATTCCACATAAACCGTTCTCCGGTATTATGGAGCGATCCAAGGGCAATGATCCCTTTTGTAAAGGAGAGAAGGAGCATTTTTGGAGAAACAGAGATGGCAAGCTTTGCCAATATAGCACTAAGCAACAGGCTGACCGAGGATCCGATGCGATTTTTCAATTCCGGTTACCGGACAGTTCGCGATCTGGTACAACTGATGTCAATGATTAGGGATGGAAGTCATCCCCTGATCCCAAAGGGGAGCAGAGTGAACCTGTTTTCATATTCAATAGGGGCTTTTCTGGCACAAATAATTATGATGGGAAATCCGGGCAACCTGTTTTCAGAATCAAAACTATTCATGTTATGTGGTGGATCTGTTTTCAGCAATATGCACGGAACCTCGAAGCTTATCATGGACAGCCTCGCTTATGAGAAACTCTATAATTATTATATGGCGCGCTTCGAGGAAGAGATAAAGGAAAAGAGTCCCCTTATTGATTTTTTGAGATCAAGCCGCTTAGGGATGGCTTTCAGATCAATGATTGACCTCGGCAGGTTCAGGAGTTTCAGAGAAAAGGCGCTTTGCGGATTGAGCGATCAGTTAAGCGCTGTTGGTTTGCTGAAAGATAGCGTCATCCCTGCAAAAGGTATTATGGACACACTAAGCATATCGGGTAAGATGCCCAGCTACGAGACTTGTGATTTCACATATTCCTATTCGCACGAAAATCCCTTTCCCATTCATGACAATCACCTTAGCCTGATGGTAGATGAGAGCTTTGAGAAGATCTTCAACAAGGCTTCACTTTTTCTTCGATAGTTTTTCTTATTTGCCTGTTTTATTTTTAGGAATGATACAGGTAATAGGATCACTTCCTCAATAAGTAAAATCAGATTTTTTTGTATTTTAGAATTCCTGAATATTCATATTCTGGACAATGAATCTTAATTTTATTATCATGAGGAAATATGTTTTTGGATTTCTCATCCTTCTGGCTCCTGCTATGAAAGGTCAGACCCAAAGCGCTGAAAATCCTTACAGTGCGTCACCCGATCCTGCATTACAGAATAAAAGATGGGAGGCAGAGTGGATTACCTGTCCCGATATTTCGCTCACCGATTACAATGTTCTGTTTTTCAGGAAGTCATTTGTGATTGACGACAAACCGGCATCATTTATTGTAAATGTTTCCGGTGATACCCGGTACAGATTTTTTGTAAACGGGCGGCCGGTCTGTTTTGGCCCCTCCAAGGGTGACAGGTTTCACTGGTACTATGAAACAGTCGACATCTCTTCTCTGTTGCGGAAGGGTAAAAACACTCTTTCGGCTCTTGTCTGGAATCCCGGAGAATGGACTCCTGTAGCTCAAATGTCTTCAAAAACAGGATTTGTCATTCAGGGTAACTCCGAAAAGGAAAAAGTTGTCAATAGCGATTCAACCTGGAAGGTCATGCATGATAAATCCATCAGCCCGGCGAAGGATTATTGGAATTATGCAGGCTGCGGAGAGATCATTAATGCTTCAGAATATCCATGGGCTTGGGAGACAGTAGATTTCGACGATAGCAAATGGAGTACACCGCGTGAAATAAGTCAGGGTTACCCTTATGGTTACAATGATGAGTATGACTGGATTCTTACTCCCCGTGATATCCCCCTTATGGAAGAGAAAATCCAGAGGTTAGCTTCTGTCCGGCGATCTGAAGGAGCCGATCTCCCGGCAGGCTTCCCTGAATTAAAGACTAATTTGATAATTCAGCCAGGCAAAAAGGCTGCTTTTCTTCTCGATCAAAAGGTCCTTACAACAGCGTTTATGAGGATGACGGTTTCAGGCGGTAAGGGAAGCAAGATAAAGCTAACCTATAGTGAAGCGCTCTTTAATAAAGATGGTAAGGCTAACAGGAATGATATTGAAGGGCGGATTGCAAAAGGCCTGTATGACCTCTTTTATCCCGACGGAGGCGGTTCAAGACTCTTCGCTCCGGTATGGGAGAGAACCTACCGTTACATTCAGGTGGATATTGAAACGGCAAGTGATCCACTTATAATAAATGATATATATGGAATCTTCACGGCTTACCCCTTCAAAGAAAAAGGTTCTTTTGAGAGTGATGATCCTTCACTAAAAGATATCTGGTCCACAGGCTGGCGCACAGCAAGGCTCTGTGCCCATGAAACTTATTACGATTGCCCATATTATGAACAGTTACAGTATGTTGGCGATACAAGGATCCAGGCTTTAGTCTCGCTCTATGTTGCTGGCGATGACCGTTTAATGAAGAAGGCTATAAAGATGTTCGACTGGTCAAGGTCGAATGAAGGGATCACAACAAGTCGTTATCCGAGCATAAGGCAGCAATATATTCCTCCTTTTTCTCTCTATTGGATAAACATGGTTCATGATTACTGGATGAACAGGGATGATACAACATTTGTGAAAGGCTGCCTCCCAGGAATAAAGTCGGTGCTTGAATGGTATGTGCAGAAGATAGATCCGAAAACCGGGATGCTGGGACCGACTCCACACTGGAACTATGTCGACTGGGCCTGGGGAGGAAGTGATGAATAT
>CAIPJU010000469.1 GCA_903865465.1 uncultured Bacteroidota bacterium | reverse complement strand
CTCTCACAACTTCCAGGAGCGTCAAGGAGGCCGCTATGGCTGATCTCGGATCAAGAGATAGCCTTTTTATATCAATGATTTCCGGCATAAGAAGCGAACTTCTTAGACTAGCCCATGTTGAATCGCCTGAATATGAAGCAATTCTTATGCAGGGGAGCGGTACTTTCGGTATTGAATCGGTTATATCATCGGCTATCCCGGCAAAAGGTATGCTTCTAAACATCATAAACGGAGCCTATGGTAGAAGAATAAGCCAGATGGCCAATATTCATTCTATTCCCTTAGTTGAGCTAATCTATGGCGAAAACCAGCTTCCTGATATGAAGGAAATTGAATCGGTACTTTCAGAGAATCCCCATATAACCCATATTTCTGTCATTCATGGTGAAACAACAACAGGACTCATCAACCCCATTAAAGAAATCGGAGAGTTAGCCGAAAGGTTTAAGATTCCCTTCATTGTTGATGCCATGAGCACCTTCGGAGCCTATGATATTGATATTAAGAAATTAAATATAAGCTATCTCATCTCATCTTCAAATAAGTGCATTGAAGGTATTCCCGGCTTTAGCTTTATTCTTGCCAGAGGAAACGATCTTGAAAACTGCAGAAACCAGGCTCGATCGCTTTCTCTTGATTTATGGGAGCAATGGGCCGGATTGAATTCAAACGGACAATTCAGGTTTACTCCGCCGGTTCAGTCACTTATTGCCTTTCATCAGGCGCTTAAAGAGCTTAAGAGCGAAGGAGGGGTTAAAGCAAGAGCTGCCCGGTATCATGTAAATAATCAAATCCTGATCAGTGAAATGACAAAACTGGGATTTGAGATTTACCTTCCGGAAGAGATCAGGGGATATATAATAACATCGTTTATTTATCCGGTTCACCACAACTTTTCATTTGAACATTTCTACATTGAGTTAAATGACCGGGGATTTGTTATCTACCCGGGAAAACTCAGCAAAACCGACTGCTTTAGAATTGGGAATATAGGTCATTTGTATCCGACAGATATTCAAAAACTTACTGCTGCCATCAGGGAAGTGATTGAAATTATGGAAATCCAGCTTTTCAACTAAACAAGATAAAAACTACAAAGATGAGTAACTCTTTAAACAGGAAATTGAATATGGAATTGAAAGCAGTGATTTTTGACTGGGCAGGAACGACTGTCGATTTTGGATGTTTTGCACCTACCGGAGTGTTTATAGAGGTTTTCAGGCAGAAAGGAATAAAAATTACAAACCGTGAGGCACGGGGACCAATGGGAATGCATAAACGTGATCACATCAGGGTAATATCTGAATATCCCCGGGTTAGGGAGGAATGGATCAGAATATATGGAAAAGAGTGCACTGAAGCTGATATTGATGAGATTTTCAGCAGCTTCATTCCACTTCAGCTTTCAGTAATTGGCAGGTACACAGAGATAGTACCGGAACTACCCGATGCCCTCAGTGTTATCAGATCGATGAAGATGAAAATCGGATCTACCACCGGTTACAATAATGAGATGATGGAAATACTTTCCGCTGCCGCAAAGAAGCAGGGTTATGAACCCGATTGTATCGTATGTGCAACAGATGTCCCTGCCGGGCGGCCCGCTCCATGGATGGCCTTCAGGAATGCTGAGGCTATGGGTATATATCCCATGCAATCGATAGTTAAAATTGGAGATACAGTATCAGATATTAAGGAAGGTGTAAATGCCGGAATGTGGAGCGTCGGAGTTGTAACATCGAGCAATGAAATGGGTCTTTCGCTGGATGAAATAAGAAATTCAGATGAGAAAAAACTCGAAACTCTCAGGAAGGATGTAAGAAACACCTTTCTTAAGGCAGGAGCTCATTATGTAATCGATAATCTTTCAGAAACTGAAGAGCTATTTGATAAAATCAATGCCAGGCTTGCAATGGGTGAAAAGCCGTGAAAATATTTTTAAATAGCTTTTTGTTTTTATATTTCCGGGGCAATAAAAAGTAAATGGATTATCCAGCCATGTAATATGGTAATTTCAGAGCCACCCCTCCTGCAAAAGAGGGGATTTTTTTAATTCTCAGTTTTTCCAATTCAAGATTTAGGCTGAAGTCAGGCTTACTTATGTATATTTCCCGCTACTCTTATGTATATCTAACCAGCAATTATTAATTTACCTGTAATATTCATGAACCTGATACTTGCCTCAGTACGGTTTTGCACGCGCAGTTTCATAAAGATATGCTGAAGATGCTTTTTAATTGTACCCTCCTCACAATTAAGTGCATCGGCTATCTCCTTATTGTATTTACCAGCCGACACCAATAACATAATTTCGTATTCCCTTGCTGAGAGTTGATTCCTTTTCATAACAATATCCGTATGTTTTATTTTAAGACATATCGTTATTTTACTTCAATTTTCCTGACGGAAGTAAGCCCGTTTGTCATTATAATATCATATATCTCAGAGATGGTTGGGGGCGCTGTAGGTGTTACCGTCCCTCTGATATCTCTGGCATCTGAAATATCTTTTATTGCAGTTCCTGATTTGCCAACCAGTGCCGCAAGCGCCTCAATAGATTCAGGTATTTTAAGGTCCGATTCCAAGCCAAATGTACTTATGGAACCATCGGCAAGCTTTAAATCCATACTCTTCGTGCCAAATCCGTTTTTCATACTGACATACTGTGGATTTTCAAGATCAGGAAGATAGACGATAGTTACTTTTACAATACTGTTATTGGCGGCATCCCGGTCAACCAGGAGATAAGGCTTAACAGTATAATACTTTAAACCGGATTTCTTTGTCAATTCAGGATTAGAAAAGAATTGAACGGAAGAACAGCCTGTAAAAACAAATGCAATCAGGCCGATGGCTAAATTCAGAACAACTTTTTTCATACTATGTAATTATTTAGTGAGACTTACCATTTCGGATTTCGGATCTGCGATTTCGAATTTACGGAGGAACAAAATCTCTTTATTTTCCGTAATCCGTAATCTCAAATCCACAATCCGCAATCATTATAATCCGCAATCCGCAATCATCAGTCCGCGATGGGCCGATCGTGATGCACTGGGGCGTTTCGCAGCCGGCCAAACACGGTCCCGGGGCTTGGGCAAACGCTCAGCTGCGCGGACCGAAAAGCGCGGTGCCGACGCGAACCAGGGTGCTGCCCTCGGCGACGGCCAGGGCGAGGTCGGCGGTCATGCCCATGGAGAGTTCAGGCAGCGGAACGCCAAACTGGATCGCGAGCCGGTCACGCAGTTCGCGCAGGCCGGCAAAGGTGCGCTGCGCCACCCCGGGAT
>CAIPJU010000468.1 GCA_903865465.1 uncultured Bacteroidota bacterium | reverse complement strand
TCTATACCCCTGCAAGATTGAAGATATTGTGCCACATCATCGCGGTTCGGCGTGGAATTTTTGTACCGACAATTGCTTTTCCCTTGTTAATAAGATCGGTCTGAATATCGAAATAATCATTTATAACGTAGCCACCTGCAGTTATGAAGACGGTTGCCAAAACCAGCATTATAAATTCGTATAGTGGAAATTGAAGTGTCACCGGTACTTCGATGCCTCTGTTCACCAATGCCACATTGATCCTTCCAATAACTGGCTCAACAATGGCATATCTCATTAATACCATTGTGAGTACTACAATGAGAAGATTTTGCCACCGGATTAATTTCAGGAATGCTTTCATTGTTTACCATTTATATGCGTCAGAGTCCATCCATTTATCGTGGAGCCTCATTACCTGTTCGATAACATCCCTCACACACCCTTCTCCGCCTTTCATGTCGGAAATATACGATGATATCTTTTTGATCTCACTATCGGCATCCAATGGGCAGACAGGAACCCCGGCATGCCTCATGACTTTATAATCAGGTATATCATCCCCCATATAAAGTACTTCCGACTTATCGAGCCTGTATTTCTCAATAAAGGATAAAAAGTCATCAATCTTCCTTGAGCTGCTAAGTTTTATATCTGTAACGCCCAACGAATTAAGCCTTTTTTTATATTCTTTTGCTTTCCCTCCCGAAATAACGCCGACATGATATCCTTTTTTGACAGCAAGCTGAATAGCATAGCCGTCACGGAGGTTCACTGTCCTGTTGGGTACTCCGAAAGTGTTCAGATTAATTGTCTGAAGCGAAAGAACTCCATCAATATCAAAAACAAAGGCCTTTATTTTTCCTATATCTTCTTTAAAATTAGCCATCAAGTATTACTTTTTATAATATTTTATTATTGAAGCTGTTACTTCTTCATAAAGCAACTTTAACTCCGGATCGAAAGATAACAAATCCCTCTGTTTTTCGATTGTATTATAATCATTTCTGACAGCAGGACCTGTTTGAGCCAGCTCTGGCCCCTCCTCAAGAGCTTTTGAAAATGTCTCTTTTATCAATGGAGTCAGAATATCAAAAGGGATATCTCCAAATTTCGCAATGTTTTTAGATGAAGTAAGCATATGATTAACAAAGTTATTTGCAAAAACAGCCGATAGATGAACAATCTCTCTCTTTTTCGGATCTGCTTCAAATATTCTGCCTCCCACTGATCTTACAAGGCTGGACAGAATATCCCCTGACCAGCTGTCGGAATAATCCAGGAAGAAGGGCAGGTCACTGAAATTAATATTTCTGCCTTGTGAAAAAGTCTGTAAGGGATAAAAGAGCCCTTTTCTTTGAATATGAGCCGGGTAAATATTCAAACCAAAGCTCCCCGCAGTATGGGCGACAACTGTTTTTCGGGAACATTCAATTTTTGAAAGAACTGACTCAAGCCGGTGATCAGGAACTGCAACAATAATGATATCCGTAATTTCTGAAAATTTCAGATTACCAGTCCATTTCGCATTGCATTCGGAAGCAAGTAAAGGACCTCTGACTCCTGTTTCAGAAGCAACAATATCAATCCTGTTTCCTGCAGAAAACAGTTTGCGGCATAAAGCTCCGCCTACCTTTCCTGCGCCGGCAAAAGAAACATTGTAACCTGCCATACTTATATTTTTCAGAAATATACGAAATAAACTAAAAAAAGATAGCCGGTTGTTTGCCGGCTATCAGATGTAATAATTCATTTTTGACCAGGTTGGTCCTATTTTTTCCCGAACAGATTAGTCCTCACATTAGTAACCATAATATTATAAACCTTATATACTGACTGATAAGAGTAATTGCTCGACTGGTACACGTAGTTACATTCCCAATAGGCACTGCCCGAAACAAGTAGTTCATCTCCCGATTTCCAGTCGGTGAATTTAGGAAACATCTGGCTTGGATTGCAGAAATAATAGGTAGAATAAGGATCAGAATCAAGACTGAAATATATGTTTGTACCCGTGTCATTAAAGACCACCTTTGCCTGTGAATCCGTAAGGGTGAACAGGACATCGCCACTACAACCACATCTTGGCTGTTTCTTGCATTCTGCCTGAAAGAAAAGGGGTGCAATTATTACTGCAGCCACAAACAATTTTCTGATAATATTACCTGACATACCTGTAATGTATTAAAGGTTACAAATTTCTTATAATCAAAACGATCAAAAGGTTTAAGCCTGTGCAGTAGGTCCGCCGAAATTCAATGGAAGTAGCGGTCCGGTGTCTTTTGCCTCCCTGATTGTTCCATGAACAGATTCATATTTTGAAATATTATCCTGAAGAGCAGCCACAAGTCTTTTTGCATGCTCAGGAGTCAGGATAATCCTCGATTTGACCTGTGCCTTCGGAATTCCCGGCATAATCCTGATAAAGTCGACTACAAATTCAGAAGCCGAATGCGTTATTACAGCCAGATTAGAATATGTACCCTGAGCTACTTCCTCATTTAGTTCAATGTTAATCTGAGGCTGATTTTTAGGATCTGTCATTGCAATTAATAATTAAATCTGCTTCTTGCTTTTTACCGGGGTTTCCTGTTCAACTCCAACGAGATTCTCATAGTCCTCGAGGG
>CAIPJU010000467.1 GCA_903865465.1 uncultured Bacteroidota bacterium | reverse complement strand
TATTATGTGAGAGCCTATGCATCCAACTCCAATGGAACTATTTACGGGGAGACAGTTGTCTTTAGAACCTCAGCCCCCTCAAAATAATCGTTAAGCTTTTTACCTTATCGGATAATTCAAAGGATCTATTCCTGTTTTATAATTTTCTGTTCTTTCAGGAAATTGGTCATTCGTTTCAGAGTGGGTAGAAAATTCGGATTGTTCACAGGCCAATCGCAGGAATGATCGGCATCCTTAACAGTTACAAGTTCACAAATATTCCCTGCCTCTTTCATCAGACGGGTAAACTTTTCCGCAGCCTCGTAAGGTGTGGTCCCGTCTTTGGTACCATTTGACAGTATTGTCGGCGGCCAGCCATATTTTATATGCAGGATAGGTGAAAATTCAGGATGAAGAGTAAAAAAGTCTGAACCAAAACCCTCTCCCAACACCGGATTATGAAGTACAAGCGCATTTGGCTTTGAACTAATTCCAAGATCTTCTCCGGCAGCATCTCCCCCGTCAAGAAAGGTACAGGCTGCAATATGTCCTCCCGCCGATCCTCCTGCAACAATGATCTTATCCGGATCTATTCCCAGCTCCTGAGAGTGAGCCCTCACGTACCTTACTGCCGATTTTGCATCCTCAATGCATTCCAACGGGGTGGTCCCATGCCTCGATTTAACCCTGTAATCTGCAGTAATCCCTATAATACCCTGATCGCGGAACCAGGCGGCATTTGCAATCTGGGCGTCAACGCTCCCGCCAACCCATCCGCCTCCTGTAAAATATACGATTGCAGGCAAGGGCCGGATTGTTTTCTTCAAAGGCCTTAAAAGATAAAGATACATATCCTCCTGAGGAGTATGCTTATAGAGTATCTTCTCCGATAAAGCCATAAGATTCAGTCCGGTAAGAGTATAGCTTTCAGTGACATTTTTAAGTGACAAAACGGATTCAAATTTCCACGAATCCTTCCATTCAATAATAACCGAATCGTTTCTGATTAACATTGGAAGCCAGACATACCGGGAATCCTGCAGGTTTGATTTATTCCACCTGTCAGCCATGAAAATAAAATGTCCGGGTTCGCCGGGAAGCGGCAATACAAATGTGCTTTGAGAATAATATGTAATATCGCTGTGAGGTCCGGTACAGGGATTATAAAGTTCTTTCCACCCGCCCATTATGGCATCAGCTTCAGCAACCATTGCAGGGTTTGGAGACCAGCCGGTACATGCTGATGTAATTAAATAATACTTCCCATTGTTTTTAAACATGGCCGGAGCTTCGCGGCTCTTGTCGATGAAAATTCTCTTTTCAACACCCGAAGGTTTAAGGTAATCATCTGTCAACAGGCTGATATGCATGGTGGCATTATTCTCGGACGAAAATAAATGGTAGGCTTTACCGTCATCATCCTTAAAAAGAGTCATATCGCGGCTCATCTGCCCGTTTGGGCGAAAGCTTTCAATATATTTATAAGGTCCCTCCGGCTTATCACTTACTGCAACCCCAGCACGGGCACAGCTGTAATCGGCACAGTCGATGTGAAGCCACATTACAAATTTCCCGGTTTTGTCATTATAGATAACTTTCGGCCGTTCGAGAACCTTACTGGTATGTATATCACTTGTTGAGTCAGAGCTGTTCGATGCAAGCGCCACACCTTCATATTTCCAGTCGTAAAGGTTTTCGGAGGAATAACAGGAAATACCTCCCGCATTAACCCGGTAGCATTCCCAGCTCTGTTTGGGAACCAAAAATGTCATTCCCTTTTTAATCTCTCCAAACCAGTAATATTTTCCCTTATGGAATAACATCCCTCCGCCGTGGGCATCAAGGATTTTCCCTTCAGAATCTTTCCATAATTCATATGGTTTGAAAGAACCTTGGCCATTCAGCGAGCTACAGCTGAATAGAGCAAGTAACAATAACATAACTGAAATACCATTTTTTCTTCTCATGGATACAAGTAATAATTATAAGTAAGTTCCCTGTTAATCATAATAATAAGAATTGCATCTAAAACTGCTCCCCTACACTCCTGAACAATTATTATATGGATAGTTAAGAGTTTTTAGCAGTAATAAAGGTAAGGGATTATAGTATCAAAACATTAAGAATTGAATCGTACTGGTAATTTCTGATTTTTTTTACACGGAGTTACTAAGAGCAAAAGGGAGAGACACAGAGAGTACAAAGCAGAAAATCTCTTCGTATTTGCTTCATTAACGAACAAAATGGTCGATTAACTGTTAAAGAGAAAAATAAATCACTCCGGTAATAACCCAAAACCAACCTACTGCCATGAAAATTGAAAAATCAGTCGAAATAAAAAGAAATTCCTCAGATATATTTAACTATCTTAAAATTACAAGGAACCAGGATAACTTCAGCGTCTGGAATATGACAGATCCCAATATGAAAAAGGAATACGGTGGTACTGATGGGACCGTTGGCTTCCTTTATAAATGGGACAGCGCCAATAAAAACGTAGGAGCCGGTGAGCAGGAGATAGTTGGGATATCTGAAGGAAAAAGTATAGATTATATTGTTAAGTTCTATCGTCCAATGGAGAATACTGCGAAATCAGGTTTTCAGATTGTCAGTAATGGTGATAAGAACACAACTGTTGTCTGGACATTCAACAGCCCCTCAAAATTTCCTATGTCGTTGCTATCTCCAATCTTCAAAAAGATGCTTGGCAAGGATCTTGAGAAAGGACTTTCAAACCTGAAGGGAATTTTGGAGAATACCTGAACCAGCCTGAGCTGCAACATTTACTTTTTCATAGCGTCTTTAGAGCAATAACCTCGCCGGTACATGATTTTATCATTATGCGAACCTGATATGTACTTCATTCTAAACAAAAACTCTGATTATGAGACTCTTGAAAAACCTCCTCTCGCTTCTGATTTCACTTCTTTTTATCTGCAACTCTGTTTCCCTGCAAAGTCAGGACAAACAATTCGACCTGACTAAAGGAGTACCTGTTTCTCAAATTCTGAAAGCAGGTGAAAAACATAAATATAGCGTCAAAGTTGAGTCCGGGAAGTTTGCATATTTTATCCTTATGCAGGAAGGAGTCGATGCCATGATCACCACCTTCGACCCGGATGGTAAAAAGATTCAGAGCTTTGACAGTCCTAATGGGAGAATGGGGCCGGAACCTGTTTTCCTGTTTACGGGTAAAAAAGGAAATTATACGCTGGAAGTCTCGGCGCTGGAAGAAAAAGGACACCAGGGAAAATATAAACTTACCTGGGAAAAACTTGAACCAAAAGGCTTGACTCCACAGGCACAGATCGACCAGCTCTTCACTCCCTGGAACAGGACTGATGCTCCGGGAGCTGCCGTGGCAGTTGAGAAGGATGGCAAAGTGATTTTCACCAAAGGATATGGCAGCGCCGAACCGGAATATAACATACCGATTACTCCTTTGACTGTTTTTCATATAGCATCTATCTCAAAGCAATTCACATGCTTTTCAATCCTTCTGCTTGAAAAAGAGGGAAAGCTCTCCATTAACGATGATATCAGGAAATATCTGCCTGAGGTTCCCGATTTTGGAAAGGTAATAACACTAAACCTCCTGATGCACCACATGAGCGGGCTGAGGGACCAATGGGAGTTGCTGGCAATGGCAGGATGGAGGCTCGATGACATAATCACAAAGGAACATATCCTCAGAATGGTTAGCCACCAGAAAGAGCTGAATTTCAATCCGGGAGATGAATTTATCTATTGCAATACAGGGTTTACACTTCTGGCCGAGGTTGTCGCCAGGGTCTCTGGGCAGACCTTCCCCGAATTTACAAGAACTCATATTTTTGAACCTCTTAAAATGACTCACACACTTTTTTATGATAACTGCGAGAAACTTGTAAAGAACAGGGCTTATTCTTTCTATCTCGACTCAACAGGCTATAAGAAAAGTATTCTCAGCTATTCAAATGCAGGTGCAACCAGTCTCTTTACAACGGTCGAAGATCTCTCGCTCTGGGCTGCGAACTTTGAAAACCCTGTTGTCGGTGGCAAAGAGACTACTACTAAGATGAGTACCAGGGGAATTCTGAATAAAGGAGATACCATCTCCTATGCCATGGGACAGGATATCGGCAAATATAAAGGGCTTAAGATCATCTCCCATGGCGGAGCCGATGCCGGATACCGTTCATTTCTGGTAAGGTTCCCCGATCAGAAGTTCTCTGTGAATGTCCTGAGTAATCTGGCCTCATTCGATCCTGGAGGCATGGCATTTAAAATAGCCGATTTATATCTCAGCGACAAGGAGATAGTCGATGTACCTAAAAAAGAAGTTACAGAAAGTAATCCTTCTGAAGCTAAAACAGAGGTCAAAGTCGATCCTGCTTTGCTTGAGGCTTATTGCGGAAAATATGAACTGGAGCCGGGACAAGCGGCTACCTTTACCCTTGATAATGATGTTCTGTTTGTTGAGGCTCCCGGACTTGAAAAGACAAGTCTCACAGTACTCTCATCAAACGAGTTTTATGTTAAAGCAGTTGAAGCAAAAGTCACATTTATGAAAGATGACTCTGCAAATAGTATGAAGATGAAGGTCAATATGAACGGTCAGGAATTAATTGCCAAACGCCTGCCCGATTTTGATCCTGCAACAATTAATATGCTGGACTACACTGGAGAATTTTTTAGTCCCGAACTGAGCACAAGCTATACTTTTGTGCTGGAATCAGGTAAACTTATAGCCAGACATTTCAGGACAGGAGATGTTGCGCTAAACCTTATCAAACCCGATGTTTTTTCAGGGAATCAATGGTATTTTGGTCACGTTAAGTTTGTAAGGGACTCTTCGAATAGTATAACAGGGTTCCTGCTCACAGGTAGCCGGTCAAGAAATCTTAAGTTTGAAAAGAAAAGGTAATTAATTGCCCGGACCCACGCTAAGAGCGGTTCTTTATGCGTGGGGCTTTTTTTTATCCCAGCGATTCATATTTCTGCATCACATGCCGGACTGCTTCGGCAATGGTTTTATCCTTAATCCTGCCCTGGAATCTTTTTGTAACTTCAAATAATTCTTTAACCAGTTCCTGTTTCAGGGTATACTCACCAGCCTTATCAAAAGGAGATTCATCCGAAATCCACTCTCCTTTCCAGTTTAAATGTCCCATAAAGATTCAGATTTATTGAATCAAATATATTATTTTAAGTTATAATCTGAAATCAGGAATAATAAATTTCACCCACCTGAATATCAACATATTTACCCAAAGCATTACCGGACTCTGCCAAAGTGGTTACACCAAAACGAGGTTGGATTATTATTCATGATTCCCTGCATTAACATTTAAAGAATTAACAGTCATGCACTTTTGTTGCAGTAAAACCTTTCAATAATCGAAAGTTAAAATATCTTTGGTATATTATGTTCATCTGCCTTAAATTCCTGATAACCTGTTTAGCAGAAATGAAGTTCAAATTGTAACACATTATTATGCCTCCATGAAAAAGTCTATAAATCAGAGCTTTTGTGTAATTGCTATACTTTTCTTCAGTTTTTCGGCCTTTGCCCTGGCTCAGGAAAATACCCTAGACGAAGCAAATCAGAATTACAGGGGAAACTGCACCAGTATCATGGTTGGAAGGCTTGCAACTACTGACGGCTCGGTAATCACATCGCACACATGCGACGGAATGTACAGAACATGGCTTGAAATTTTTCCTCACAGTAAATATGAGAAAGGTACTGCTCATTCTGTATACACCGGGCTGCTCAATCCAAGGGAGACAAGCTGGGATATGCGAAATGTTTCGAAGACCGGGGAGATCCCCGAAGTTGAGGAGACCTATGCATTCATCAACACTGCTTACCCCTGTCTGAACGAAAAGCAGCTTGCCATCGGTGAAACAACAATCGGAGGCAGGGAGGAACTAAGGAACATTGCCGGGATATTTTATATCGAGGAGCTTGAAAAGATAGCATTGCAGCGATGTAAAACAGCCCGTGAAGCTATCTCTTTAATTGGAAAGTTAGCCGAAGAATATGGTTATGGTGATTTTGCCGAGTGTATTACTATTGCCGACCCCAAAGAGGTATGGCAGTTTGAGATATCAGGTTCGGGGAAGGGAAAGCCTTCTGCTCTCTGGTGCGCTGCCAGGATTCCTGATGATCACGTTGGGGTATCGGCAAATATGCCCAGGATATCAACTATTGATTTCAATAATCCTGATCTTTTTATGTATAGTACAGATCTGAAAAAGGCAGCTAAAAATCTTGGTTACTGGAATGGAAAGGAGCCATTCAAGTTCTGGAAAGTGATAAGTTCCAGTGGCAAGGCTTTTGGCACACGCGAATTCTATATTTTAAGTACCATGGCTCCCTCGCTGAATCTCTCCTCCGACTCCACTGAGCTCCCCTTCACAGTAAAACCTGAAAAGAAATTATCTCCCCGCGATGTTATGAAATATTTCCGGGAGACATATGAAGGCACCCAGTTCGATATGACAAAAAATCTTCTGATCACCATTAATAAAAAGGATGACATGGGAAATTTAGCGGCAGTTGAGATAAAATCGCCTGCTGTCAGCAATTGGATGCCCGTGGAATTAAGAATGTTACTTAACAGGCTTAAACCAGGAGTAGTAACAAACCGTTATACCATCGCACAAAACTTCTGTGCCTATTCTCACGTAATTCAGTGCCGGAGCTGGCTGCCAGACGAGGTTGGTGCAATAGCCTGGTTCTCGTTCGATAATCCTGCACTTAGTCCCAGGATACCAATATTCTCAGGTGTTACAAAATTACCTGAGTCATTTGCTGTATGCGGGCAGCAGAATTACAGGAGTGATGCTGCTATCTGGTCATTCCGCGAGACCAACAGGCTTGCTGTAATCAAATGGTCGGATGGCAGAACACTGATTGAACCTGCAGTAAAAGAACTTGAAGATAAGGCTTTTGAAGAGCTTCCGTTTGTTGAAAGAAAGATAGACGGGCTTATTAAAGAAGGGAAAAATGAAACTGCAAGGCAGTATGTTACTGACTATACGAATAATTTTGCCTATGCAGCCATGAGGAGATGGCAGGAGATGAAGATTCCGCTATGGAGTTCGTTCAGTATGGGATTCTAGTTTAAACGATGGATCTGGATTTAAATTCTGTATGAAAATTAATAAGCTGATTAAGGGGGTAATCTTTGATTTTAACGGAACGCTGTTCTGGGATACGGCTCTTCATAACCTCGCATGGGATACTTTTCTTGAGAAACATGGAATCTATCTATCCGATAGAGAGAAAAATGAGATCATTCATGGGAAAAACAATAAGGATATTCTAAACCTGTTGTTTAATAATCAATTACTTCAGAGTGAAATAGCTGACTTAAGCCTCGAAAAGGAGATGATCTATCAGAAACTCTGCATTGAGACCGAAATGAAATTAGCTCCGGGGGGCAGATGAATTCTTAACTTATCTTACTTTGATAAAAATCCCCTTCACCATAGCGACAGCCTCTGAACCTTATAATGTTGATTTCTACTTTGAACAGCTTAATCTCCGTAGCTTCTTCGACAGATCAAAAGTTGTTTGCAATGATGGAACAATTATGAGCAAGCCTCATCCGCAGATATTTCAAAAAGCAATGGAAATATTGGGAACAACTCCCTCTGAGACTCTGGTCTTTGAAGATTCCTTTTCAGGTATTCTGGCTGCCGAAAATGCAGGTGTTGCAGGAATTATTATTGCTGATTCTGACAATAACGATTATAGCCGTTGGGATTATCAGATAATCAAAGATTTTGGTGAG
>CAIPJU010000466.1 GCA_903865465.1 uncultured Bacteroidota bacterium | reverse complement strand
CTTACCTGCCTCCCTGATTCCAAATATTATGACAAAAATCGCAAGGACTCCGGGAATTCCTGCAAAGAGAAATATTATTCTGTAATTCCCGGGAAGGAGCAGAAGCATGGCAAATGCTGCCAGGGGTCCGGCTATCGCGCCGCTGTTATCCATTGCCTTTTGCAGACCGAAGCTTTTCCCTGTCTCGCCATTTCTTACCGAACCTGCAATAAGGCTGTCGCGCGGGGCAGTTCTGATCCCTTTTCCAAAGCGCTCAATAAACCTGAGGTACAGAACCTGCATAGGTGTCGCAACAAAAGTATACAAGGGAAGGATAAATGCCGATAAACCATATCCAATTAGCATGAAAGGTTTATTTTTCCCTGTTTTGTCGCTCCAGAAACCCGATAAGGCCTTTACAAGCGAAGCCGTACTTTCTGCAATTCCTTCGATAAGTGCCAGAGAGGTTTTTGTTGCCCCTATCGACATAAGGAACATCGGCATCACTGAATAAACCATTTTAACAGAGGTATCCGTCAGGAAACTGGTAATGCCAGTGAAAATTATATTCCCGCTAAAACCAAAAAATCTCCTTTCCCTAACCGGAACTTTATTCAACATTAAATCAGAATTTTACTTTATTCTATCTGCCGTTCTTCCAGTGCATAAAAACAATACAGGTAATTAAAACAATCATGGAAAGGTTTTTCTCAAATAACAGAAGGAAAAAATTCAGGAAAAATTAAAATTTATTCTTTTATCAATTCTCCCTTTGGATGACCGCTGATGATATTATCTTTCATTATAACAGGCAAACTTCCCGATAAAAGTCTGACAGCAGCAAGCTGTTTACCTGTTCCGGTATTCCTGATAATATTATTCTCTAAAGTCACCCCTTCGGCCCTGCAATTAATGGTAATACCTGCTCCCTCTTCCTTTGTTCCGTTATTCTCGATGGTGTTATTCTTGAATATAGTCCTGTGAGGTGCATTGAGGTCCGATTCACCGCGAAGGTAAATACCGTCAGACCCATTCTCGAAAATATGATTGCCTTCAAACAGCATATCAGTATCCTTATGACCTGTTGAGATCCCGTTTTTCCCGTTATTGCTGAAAATATTATTTCTCACAGCGCCATTTCTGACTCGCCAGCATACAAAGAGTCCATAGCCCCCGTTATCATGACACTTATTTCCTTCGACAAGGGTATATGGTGATCCGGTCCCGGGATGCAGTCCGCTGTTTGAACAATCATATACTTCACAATTCCTGACCGTTACATGTTCTGTGATCTGCCAGCTTATCCCGTCGCAGTTAAAATTCTTTACTGTTATATTCTCAACGACAGCATTCCTCACCTTGTGAAGGTAAATACCTCCGGCGCGGCATCCATCAACCATGTCGTTGCTTTTACCGTTGCCATCGACAACAAGATCTGAAATCCTTATATTTTCTGCCTCAACAGCCTCTATTACAGAACAGGCGTTAGAGATCATACCATGTTTATCCGACCTGTAATCGCGTAACAGGTAATCATCGAGATGAAGAACGTTTCCTTTGATAAATGCTATCCTTGCAGTCGTAAGGTCCCATCCACTCCGTTTGTCATCATCATAAACAGCGACACCCATTCCCTGCCTGAACCCGGAAGCATCGGCCACAGTAACCTGAAGTTCTCCGTAATCGGCATCGAGTGCAAATGCGGAACGAAAACCTTTGCATTTTTTAAGAACACTCTTCAGTCCGGCTCCTGATAAAGAAATATTGCTGTAAAGTTTTACGGGTGCAATAATGTCAAAAGTACCAGGAAGGAGAATAATCTTTCCTCCCCCTTCATTGTGAAGGGCATTAACAGCAGTCTGAATAGCTTCAGAAGAAAACCCTTTTATATCAGCAGCTGCTCCGCCAACCGAGATGGTTTTTTCGGGTATGGAGGGAAAGACAATGGAAATAGCTGTTGTATCTGTTCCGTTTTCCGCCTCTTTAATACCTGAT
>CAIPJU010000465.1 GCA_903865465.1 uncultured Bacteroidota bacterium | reverse complement strand
GTCATTATTTCACAGTGTTAAAAAAGATTTGGAATTCATTTTGCAGCAAGTTCGCAAAATTGTTTCTGCATCTTATTTTTCCGGTTTCCCAATTTAAATTTTCTAAAAAAATAATCTCCTGCATTTGATTCTTAAAGTATAAATGATCTTTTAGTGATACTATTTTTGTTAAAAGTACTCAGGAAAGAACATATCCCGATTGTTTGGTTATTTTTGTGCATAAACAGATTAAAATAAGATGTCAACAGAAACCCATCTGCTCCAGAAACGGATAAATCTTTTTGATGCAACTGCTATTGTTGCAGGTGCCATGATCGGTTCAGGAGTATTTATTGTAAGCGCCGATATAGCACGAACTGTTGGTTCGCCAGGTTGGATGATGATGGTCTGGATTATCACAGGCGTCATTACTGTAATTGGGGCGCTGAGTTATGGAGAGCTGGCCTCGATGATGCCTCACGCAGGAGGACAGTACGTATATCTCAAGGAGGCCTATCACCCTCTTGTAGGTTTTTTATTCGGGTGGACCACCTTTCTGGTAATACAATGCGGTTCAATAGCTGCAGTTGCTGTTGCCTTTGCTAAATTCAGCGGTGTTATTTTTCCATGGATTTCTGATCAGAACATCCTTGTTCAGTTGGGTCCTCTAAAGATTTCTACAACCGTAATTGTGGCCATTGCCATGATTGCCTTTCTTACCTGGCTTAATACAAGGGGAATCGTAACAGGAAAGACAGTTCAGAATATTTTCACATCAACAAAAGTTCTGGCCCTTCTCGGATTCATTGCGATAGGCTTCCTTGCAACAAGAAGTATCAAATCATTTGAGATAAACAAGGCGGTATTCTGGCAGGCGAATCAGATTGGAGCAGCCAATCAGCTGATACCACTGACCGGCTTTGCCCTCATTGCTGCAATAGGAACCTCCCTCGTTGGTTCCCTGTTCGCCGCCGACGCCTGGTACGACGTGACATTCATTTCTGAAGAGGTCATTAATCCGAAAAAGAATGTCCCCCTAAGCCTTTTCTTTGGGACGCTCATTGTTTCTGTTCTTTATGTACTTACAAATTACATATATATAAAGATTCTTCCGCTGTCGGGTTCTCCGGCAGGAACCGATATTCTTAGCCGTGGTATTCAGTATGCCAGTGACGACAGGGTGGCTACTTCAGCCATGAGCGTGGTTTTTGGCGATTATGCTGCAATCTTTATGGCACTTCTTATTATGGTTAGCGCCTTCGGATGCAACCATAGTCTTATTCTTGCAGGTCCAAGGGTTTATTATGCGATGGCAATGGATGGACTTTTCTTTAAGAATGCAGGAAAGATTAACAAGAGAGGAGTCCCCGCCTTTGCTATCTGGTTCCAGGGTATCTGGTCCGTATTGCTCTGCATGTCCGGAACTTACAGTAATCTGCTTGATTATGTGATTTTTGCTGTACTGCTTTTCTTTACGCTGACTATTCTTGGCATTTTTATTCTCAGGGTTAAGAAACCTGATGTTCCCCGACCCTATAAGGCATTCGGCTATCCTGTAATCCCGGCTATTTACATTCTTGTTACGACAGCAATCATGATCATTCTGCTTAAATACAAGCCTGACTATACTTATCCGGGCCTTATTCTCGTACTTATCGGAATTCCGGTATATTATCTCTGGAGAAGAGTAAACAGGGAGAAAGAATCAACTCTAAAATAATATCCAATTTTCAAAACTGTTAGCACTTTTGATACCTGTACTTCAGGATTAAAAAAGGAGATTCGTTTAGTAATCGTTCGTTGTCAGAAAATTAGTTAATTATGTTTCCTGCAGACTTTGTTCAGAGAATAGGCGGTCAGAATTATCTCGATTCCGGTTCTCTTCTTAAAGCTATGGAGGAACCATCTCCGGTGAGCATACGGAGAAATACAGAAAGATGGTCTAAAGTTCCGTTTGATTCTGAACCGGTTCCGTGGTCCTCAGGGGGCTTCTGGCTTGCAGAAAGACCCTCATTTACACTTGACCCACTATTCCATGCAGGTTGCTACTATCCACAGGAAGCTTCCGGAATGTTTCTTGAACAGGCTGTAAAACAGACAATTCATTCGCTTGACAACGTAAAAGTGCTAGATCTTTGCGCTGCTCCCGGAGGGAAGAGTCTAATCCTTTCGGACATGATTGGTCCGGGCGGCTTGCTGGTCGCCAATGAAGTTATCAGGCAGAGAGCATCTGTTCTCGCTGAGACTATAACTAAATGGGGTAACGGCAATACACTTGTTACACAGTCTGACCCTGGTGCTTTTGGAAAGCTGCCTGGATTTTTTGATATTATCCTGTGCGATGCACCATGCTCAGGCGAAGGAATGTTCAGAACGGAGATTGCAGTAAAGGAATGGTCGAAAACAAATACC
>CAIPJU010000464.1 GCA_903865465.1 uncultured Bacteroidota bacterium | reverse complement strand
GTTCCAAGGCTTGCTCCCGGGTGGAGGAAATACGCCGTCAGGTCACCATTTTGAGGAATTCCGTAATAGCTCATAGAAGCCTGGATTCCTTTAATATACCAGCTTTCAGCGTCTGCAGATGATTTGCCTGCTATCCAACCCCTGTTTATAGCTTCAGCTATGTTGAAACACATTTCGGGATATCCTACCTGGATGCTGGGTTCGCCTGTAAATGTCTGATAATAGCGATGACGGTTTATCAGAGAATATTTGCCGCTGTTTGCCTTGATATACATTAAGCCAAGATCTTCACCCGGATTCGCACCAACATAAGCCCTGAAATCGGTAGCTGTCAAATTAAGCGAGTCCATTACAGCCTGAGCCGGTTCAGAGGTTACAAAGACCCTTGGATCATTCAAGGTGGTTAAAAGCCCGACATATGTGGCCGAACAGTTCTCACGTAAGGCATCATAACCAAACTGCCCGGGATTTTGGGGATAAAGATTTGTCGGATAAATGTATGTGTACTGCATATTGTCATCCGAACTTTCCATGATAGGGTATTTGACGCTATTTCCGAGTATGGAGGTAAATTGCTGGGTTACCTGCAAATCGGTATTGTCCGAAATCCTGTTGCTAAGGTGTATCAGCAAACGGAGCCTGTAGGTGTTGACAAGTTTCTGCCATTTGGTGAGATCGTTCCCGAAGTAAATATCATTTGTCAGGGAATTGTCACCTGCGGCGATTAATGATCCAAGCTGGTTGTTCGCTGAATCGAGCCATGCAAATGAATTCTGGAAAATCAGCTTTTGAGAATCATAGGTTGGGGTAAGGTTTTTTACACCTTCCAGGGCATTTGTCATTGGGAGATCACCCATTTCAAGGGTCATCTGTGAGTAGAAATATGCCCTGAAAAACTTACCAAGTGCATTATAGGGATTCAGACTGGGGAGGCCCATCTTTTTAGCCTCTGATTCCATTTGAATTACATTCTTCAGAGTCGTATAATACTGTGTTCCTGAACCGAAATCATAACGGTTATTCCCATAATAATCATAATTAATGATAAAATACTGGCTCCATTTTTCCTCCATACCCCAGGGAGCTACATACATGTTATTTATTACTCCATTGAATAGTAATGAAGGAGGTACACTAGTTGGCTGATTGGGATTGTTTGATATAATATCATTGAAGCTTTTTTCACACGAGGTCATGAAAAGGGCGGCAATGATTAGTATGATCGGTAATTTTATTATCTTTTTCATATTCATTTAATTATTATGTTAGAATACAACATTGATATTAAATCCAAAGCGTCTTGTGGTGGGAGATTGAAGTCCCGTTGAACTTGTTGCATAGTTGTACTGATCCAGGTCCACGTCTTTAAACCTTGCATCCTTGTAGAAGTAGATAAGGTTTCTGCCTACTACCGATATCGTAGCCCTGCTGACATGTAGTTTGTCAACTATTGATTTTGGCAGGTCGTAGCCTATAGTAACTTCCCTTAGTTTCGAGTAGGTCTTGCTCATAAGATTTGAAGCAGATATCCCGTAGTATTTGCTTACATAGTCCTGAACATGAGTTGGTTTAGTGTTCGGACTGAACTGAAGCTGATCGTAGTTAAGAATAGCGCCCGTCTGTGAATCAAAATTGATTGGAACTCCGTTTGAAACTACTACCCCTTCTCCGATATAGATACCCGGGAAAGATGGATCGCCTGCGTGAAGGTCATCGGCTGTTCGTGCGACTCCAAGGGCTCCGCTTGCTGTTTCAATATTGGCGCCTCCCCTCATAGTCTTGTTGTGGAGATAATCAACCATAACACCTCCTACGTTCCCGTCAAACTGGAATCCGAACGAAAACTGCTGGTATTTTAATTTGTTACTGAATGCCCACTGGAAATCGCCATTCTGGTTTCCCAGATATTGCGCAACAGGATTGTTGATAGGCTTTCCTGCAGCATCGTTAACAATCTGACCGGTTTTGGTTCTGACGAAATCACTTCCGTAGAGTTTATCAACCCTGTCGCCCACTTTGAAAAAGGTGTTATAAACTGACTGACCTGAAGGAAGTTCAAGATATACATCCTTGAAAGTGCTCCAGTTAAACAATACATCCCACTTCAGTCCGTTGGCCAGTACAACCGGGGTACCTGAAAATGAAAGCTCATAACCGGTCTTTTTGGTTTTCAGTGCATTTATGAGGTAACCTGTGTATCCACTCTCAGTTGAGATGGTAGTCTGAAGGATCTGGGGGCCGTCGATGTATTCGAATGCAGTAGCACTGATACCAAGCCTGTTTTTAAGGAACTGAATGTCAAAACCTCCTTCATAGTTATCACGGTTGAAAGGTTTCAGGTTCGGATCAATAAGGTTGTTGGTGTAGGTTGCTGCAGCCTGATTGTTATATGGTTTTGAGGTGCTGTAAACCGACGAAGTCGAATATGTGGGTCCTCCGTAGGGTGACATATAATTGGTTCCGTAACCCAGAGGGTATCCGTAAATATTGTTTGAAACACTTCCGCCAATTGAGGTAATTGTGTTAAACGGAGAAGTACCTATTGACTCGCTGGTGTTGACTCCACGAACTGATGCATATGATGCCCTGAGCTTAAGGTTTGAGATTATTTCGGGCATGCTGAGATATTTTGATACAACTGAAGATAATGAAGCACTTGGGTAAAAGTACTGGTCATTATTTATTGATAAAGCTGTAGATTTATCTTCGCGGCCTGTCAGTGATAATGTTGCATATTTCCCAAAAGTAGCGTCAATTGAAGCATATGCGCTATATACAATCATTTCAGAACTGAAGTTATTAGATTGTACAGGGTTTTTTGAATTACTGAAATTGTAAACACCAGGTACATTCAAGTAATCAGTTGATGTAAAAACTGAATTGTATCTGAAATCACGGATATTTCCACCAACAAGACCCGAAACCGTAAAGAAGTCATCAATGGAATAATTGTAGTTAAGCTGAAGATCTGTATTGTTGTCAAACAGGCTTCTGCGATCTTCACGATAGTCACCCTGGTTTTGCTCACGTCCGTAAGGATGAGCAGAGAAGGGCATCTGTTCGGTACGCAGGAGATCATAAGAACT
>CAIPJU010000463.1 GCA_903865465.1 uncultured Bacteroidota bacterium | reverse complement strand
GAGGCTTTTGACGATATTGTCAAAAAGACCAGGGAAATCATCAGACCAGGAAGAAGCGAGCCCCGAAAGATGAAGCCCAAACGACCTTATTCTATGAACTACAAACGATTATAAAAAAATGCTAACTAAACGACATTGATTAATAGATTATTATTCAGTAAATTAAAATTCAACCCAGTCCGATCTAAAAATAGCTGAAAATGTTCGGATTTACGCTATGCAAATTATACATTTGTCGATATAAATTAAAATCAAAATTATTTACAATAACAAATCAATACAAACAAGGAGGTTTTATGATTAAAAAAAACGTCATCATCATTGGTGCCGCAGGAAGAGATTTTCATAATTTCAATACTTACTTCAGAAACAATGAAAGTTACAATGTTGTTGCATTCACAGCTGCACAAATTCCTGATATTTATGGCAGAAAGTACCCGGCTGAACTTGCCGGTCAGTTATATCCCGAAGGAATTCCGGTTTACCCCGAGGAAAATCTTCCGGATCTTATTAAAAAATTAAATGTTTCCGACTGTGTATTTTCCTATAGCGATGTCAAATATCAGAAAGTGATGTCGGTTAGCGCCATAGTTAATGCAGCGGGTGCAAATTTCGTTCTTCTTGGTCCTGCCGATACAATGCTCAAGAGCACAAAACCGGTAATAGCTGTTGGTGCCATCAGGACAGGATGCGGAAAGAGCCAGACTTCACGGAAAGTAATAGAACTTCTGATGGACAAAGGTATTAAAGTTGTAGCAGTCCGTCATCCTATGCCTTATGGCGATCTGAATGAACAGAAAGTGCAGCGTTTTGCCAAAGTTGAGGACCTTGAAGCACACAAATGTACAGTTGAGGAGATGGAAGAGTACGAACCTCATGTTGTAAGAGGAAACGTTATTTACGCCGGAGTCGATTATGAAGCCATTCTCAGGGCTGCGGAGACTGATCCTGATGGCTGTGATGTTATCCTTTGGGACGGAGGAAATAATGATTTCCCTTTTTATAAACCCGACCTGATGATTACAGTTACCGATCCTCACAGAGCGGGACATGAGCTTAAATATTATCCGGGCGAAGTTACCCTGCGTATTGCCGATGTGGTCATTATAAATAAGATGGATAGCTCATCGCCTGATGATATTCAGCTTTTAAGGGAAAACATCGATAAGGTTAATCCTACTGCAGTAGTAATTGACGGAGCCTCACCAATTACAGTTGATGACTATTCACTGATAAAGGGCAAAAGAGTTCTTGTTGTTGAAGACGGACCTACACTCACCCACGGTGAAATGAAGATCGGAGCAGGTGTTGTTGCAGCCCGTAAATTCGGAGCAGCTGAACTTGTTGACCCTCGCCCCTTCACTGTTGGAAGGCTAAGTGAGACCTTCAGATTATATCCGGCCATTGGAACCTTACTTCCTGCAATGGGATACGGCGAACAACAACTTAAGGACCTTGAAGAGACCATCAATAACACCGATTGCGACAGTGTAATCGTTGCAACCCCGATCGATCTGAACAGGATAATAAAGATTAATAAACCAAATACCAGGGTTTATTATGACCTTCAGGAGATTGGTATTCCAAATCTGACCATGGTGCTTGATGACTTCATGAAAAAGTTCAACCTGTAGTATTTGT
>CAIPJU010000462.1 GCA_903865465.1 uncultured Bacteroidota bacterium | reverse complement strand
TTGTTCCTGCGCGATGATGATATCCCGCAGTATGTGGAACAACAGGTAGCCGACCTGGGCATCCTTGGCGAAAACATGGTTTTCGAGAAAAACAAGGATGTGAAAATTATTGAACAACTAGGCTTTGCAACATGCAGGCTCAGCCTTGCAATCCCACGCGAAGAAAAATATACCGGACTGCACTACTTCAATAATAAGAAGGTAGCAACCAGCTACCCGAGGATATTGTCGGAGTACTTTATGAGAAATAATATCACGGCAGAAATAGAGGAGATCAGCGGCAGCGTGGAAATTGCCCCGGGAATCGGGCTTGCCGATGCAGTATGCGACATTGTAAGTTCGGGAAGCACTCTTCTGACCAACGGATTGCACGAGGTGGAAACAATTCTAAAAAGCCAGGCTGTGATTATTGGCAATAAAAACCTCAGCAGTGAAAAGGAGAAAATTCTGTCCCAGCTCCTATTCAGAATAAGGGCAGTAAAGAATTCAAGGGAAAACAAATACATTCTCCTGAATGCACCCGACAGCGCCATTCCTGAAATATGCAAAATACTTCCCGGAATGAAAAGCCCTACTATTCTTCCTCTCGTCGAAGAAGGATGGAGCAGCCTCCATTCAGTGGTCAAGGAAGATGAATTCTGGGACAGGATTGATCAGCTTAGAGCCGCAGGAGCCGAAGGAATACTTGTAATACCAATCGAAAAAATGATAATGTGATGAAAATAATTCTTAATCCTTCAACCGAGAGATGGGAAGATCTCTCAAAACGTCCCAGAATGGACAAGTCAGAACTTGAAGAAACCGTCAGGGATATAATTTACAGTGTACAGGCAGGAAAGGATAATGCAGTACACAGCCTGTCGGCAAAATATGGAAATCATGTCCATCGCGACCTTAAGGTTTCAGAAAAAGAGATAAGTGAAGCCAAAGAAAAGATACCTGAAGAGCTGAAAAAAGCCATCGATATTGCTAAAGCAAATATCACTAAGTTTCACTCTGGAAGAATTCCTGCTGAACCGGTAATTGAAACAACCACCGGGGTCAAATGCTGGAGAAAAAGCGTTCCTATTGAAAGAGTAGGCTTATATATTCCAGGTGGCAGCGCTCCTCTATTCTCAACACTTCTGATGCTGGGCATTCCTGCTAAAATTGCAGGATGCAGGGAAATAATCCTCTGCACACCCCCCGACAAGGATGGAAATGTAAATCCACTTATCCTTTATACTGCCGGTCTGATAGGGATAAAGGACATTTATACAGTTGGCGGGGCACAGGCTATCGCTGCGATGGCTTACGGAACTGAAACCATACCAAGGGTCTATAAGATATTTGGCCCTGGGAATCAGTACGTTACAAAAGCAAAGGAGATGATACAACAGGATGGCATTGCAATCGATCTGCCTGCAGGGCCAAGCGAGGTGCTTGTAATTGCCGACAAAACTGCAAATCCTGTCTTTATTGCTGCCGACCTCCTTTCACAGGCAGAACACGGACCCGACAGCCAGGTGGTAATGCTTACTTGGGATATTGATCTGATATCAAAGGTAAAAGCCGAAACCGACAGGCAGCTTAAGGAACTTCCAAGAAAAGATATAGCTGAAATATCACTTGAAAAAAGCAGGCTGATACTCCTTTCATCAATCGATGAATGTATTGATTTCAGTAACTTTTATTCTCCCGAACACCTTATTATCAACACAATTGACCCTCTGTATATCGCGGATAAAGTCATAAACGCGGGATCGGTATTTCTGGGAACTTATAGTTGCGAAAGCGCCGGCGACTATGCTTCCGGAACAAATCACACTCTTCCCACTAATGGATTTGCAAAAAGCTATACCGGCGTTTCAACTGAAAGTTTTATCAAGAGAATTTCATTCCAGGAGGTTACAGCTGAAGGTATTACTAACCTTGGACCTGCTATAATGCTTATGGCTGAAGCCGAATCGCTTCAGGCACACAGCAATGCTGTCAGCCTCCGGCTAAAACGTCTTAAAGATGGCTGACATTGAAAGCCTTGTCAGGAAAAATATTGTAAGTCTGGCACCTTACTCTTCAGCCAGGGACGAGTTCAGCAGCAGAGAGGGAGTCTTCATGGATGCCAACGAAAACCCTTATGGCAGCCTCAACAGATACCCCGATCCTTACCAGAGAGAACTCAAAGCTGCCATATCAAAAATAAAAGGGATAGACGAGAGCAATATTTTCCTGGGAAACGGAAGCGATGAGATTATAGACCTCTGTTTCAGGATATTCTGTAGCCCTGGTGTGGACAGTATCCTTACTTTCACCCCTACTTATGGGATGTACGAAGTCTCTGCTTCAGTAAATGATGTGGAAGTTATCAGACTCCCTCTGAATGAAAACTTTCAGATCAATATGTCCTCTGTTTCAAAGTTGCTGGCTGTTAAAAAACCTAAACTGATTTTTATCTGTTCTCCTAACAATCCTACCGGAAATTGTATAAACAACGATGATATCGAAATCCTGATCAAGAGCTTCTCCGGCATTGTATTGATTGATGAAGCCTATATTGACTTCAGCCAAAAGCCATCCTTCCGGAACCTGATTGGCAAATACCAGAACCTGATCGTAATGCAGACATTCAGTAAGGCAATCGGGCTCGCTGCTGTACGAATAGGGATGGCTTTCACCAATGAAAGAATAATAAAATATTTCAACAAGATAAAGCCACCGTATAACATCAGCGATGTTAATCAGAAGGCAGCATTGAAGATACTCCTGAAAAGAGGTGAGAACAGGAGACAGATAGATACCATTATACATGAAAGGGATAGAATGATTGCCCGCATCAGCAGGATGAAGATTACCGAGAAAATCTTCCCAACTGATGCCAATTTCATCCTTGTCAGGGTCAGTGATGCTAATTCGATATACAAATTCCTGATTAATAAGAATATAATAGTCCGTAATCGTAATAGCGTAGTTGAAAACTGCCTCCGCATAACTGTCGGGACAAGGGCTGAAAACGACAAACTAATCATGGCTTTAAATTCTTTCGGCAGATGAAAAAAGTACTTTTTATCGACAGGGACGGAACAATTATTCAGGAGCCGGAGGACGAACAGGTCGACAGCTTCGAAAAAATGATATTCCTTCCGGGTGCAATCACATCTCTTGCAAAAATTGCAGGAGAAACTGATTACGAACTTGTTATGGTAACAAACCAGGATGGATTGGGAACCGGTTCATTTCCTGAGGAGACATTCTGGCCTGTACATAATAAGATCCTCGAAATACTGAATGGTGAAGGGATGGTATTCAGTGAAATTTTTATTGATGATACCTTTCCACATCAGAACGCTCCTACCAGGAAACCTGGAACAGCAATGCTGACAGGCTTTCTGAGCAAAGGCATTGACCTTAGCTCTTCGTATGTAATCGGCGACAGGCTCACCGATATTCAGCTTGCAAAAAACATCGGGTGCAAATCTATTTTTATTGGTAAAGATCATCAGCCTGATGCAGAATTAAGCACTACTGACTGGAAAGAGATCTACAGTTTCCTGAAGCAGAAGCCCCGCATTTCATCTGTTGTGCGCAAAACCCTGGAAACAAAGATTCAGGTGGAACTTAATCTTGATGGTTCAGGTAAATGCCTTACTGATACCGGGATAGGATTTTTTGACCATATGCTGAACCAGATTGCCCGACATGGAAATGTAGACCTTAGCCTCAAAGTAAAGGGAGACCTTGAGATCGATGAACACCACACTATTGAGGATGTTGCCATTACACTTGGTGAAGCCTTCCTCAAAGCCCTTGGAGGAAAGAAGGGAATAGAACGGTATGGTTTTGCCCTGCCGATGGATGATTGCCTTGCACAGGTCGCCATTGACTTTGGGGGAAGGCCATGGCTTGTATGGGAGGCTGAATTCAAGAGGGAGAAAATAGGAGAAATGCCAGCCGAAATGATTTTTCACTTTTTTAAATCATTCAGCGACAGCGCAAGGTGTAACCTGAACATAAAGGCTGAAGGAAGTAATGAACATCACAAATCGGAGGCCATCTTCAAGGCATTTGCCAAGGCGATAAAAATGGCTGTAAAACAGTCAGATAACTTTAATTTACCATCCACAAAAGGAACTTTATGATTGCTATTGTCAAATATAACGCAGGAAATATTAAATCGGTTGCCAATGCTCTTTCAAGACTTGGATACTATAGCGTAATAACCGATAATCCATATGAAATAGAGATAGCTGAGAAGGTTATCTTCCCCGGTGTTGGCGAAGCAAGTTCTGCCATGAACTACCTCAGGGAAAGAGGTCTTGACAAAATACTCAAATCGCTGCGACAACCTGTTTTAGGTATATGTCTCGGAATGCAGCTCATGTGCCGTCATTCTGAAGAGGGTGATACAAAATGCCTTGGAATTTTTAATTCAAATGTTCAGCTGTTTCCGGCTGTTGATAAGATACCTCATATGGGCTGGAACAATTTCCTCTCTCTTAAAGGAGATCTCTACAAAGGCATTTCAAAGGATGATGATGTTTATTACGTACACAGTTATTATCCGGAGATCTGTTCCTGCACTACTGCAACCTGCGACTATATTCTTCCATTCAGTGCATCGATGCAGTATAATAATTTTTATGCCACCCAGTATCATCCTGAAAAATCAGCAGGTATAGGAGAGAAAATTCTTAAAAATTTCCTTGAATCGTGAGAATAATATTGGCTCTTGATATTATAGGGGGGAAGTGTGTCAGACTTACCCGCGGAGATTTCAGTACAAAAAAGATCTACAACGAGGACCCCCTGGAAGTTGCTCTTGAGATAGAAGACAACGGCCTCTCCTATCTGCATCTGGTAGACCTCGATGGTGCCAGGAACAAAAAAGTAGAGAACCTGAGAATACTCGAAAAGATAGCGGTCAGGACTAAACTTAAAATTGACTTTGGAGGCGGAATAAGGACCTCAGAAGATATTGCCAGCGTATTCAATGCCGGAGCAGTACAGGTAACAGCAGGAAGTATCGCGGTACGAGAGCCTGATACTTTTACAGAATGGCTTGACAAATTCGGTAATGAGAAATTGATTCTTGGTGCCGACGCCATTGACGGGAAAATTTCAGCCTCGGGATGGCTGGAAACTTCTGATAAGGACTTAATCAGCTTCCTCTCAGATTATGCTTCGAAAGGAGTTAAATACACTGTCTGCACCGATATTTCTCGCGACGGTATGCTGTCGGGACCTTCAACAGCATTATATAAAGAAATACTTGAATCAGTAAAAATAAACCTCATTGCAAGCGGGGGTATCACAACTCCTGATGACGTTATAGCCTTGCATGAGACCGGATGTGAAGGCGCTATTATAGGGAAGGCCTTCTATGAAGGCAGATTAACATTGAAACAATTGGGAACACTATGTTAAAAAGACGTATTATCCCCTGTCTCGACATAAAGGACGGCAGGACTGTTAAAGGAATCAATTTTATCAACCTCAGGGATGCTGGTGATCCGGTTAATCTGGCCAAAGAGTATGTTAAACAGGGAGCAGATGAGCTTGTTTTTCTCGACATTACTGCAACAATTGAAAACAGGAAAGCCCTTGCAGGGCTTGTCGAAAGGATTGCAGCGGAGATTAATATACCATTCACCGTTGGAGGCGGAATAAATACCATCGAAGACGTATCAATCCTTATCGGAGCCGGTGCCGATAAGATCACTATCAATTCCTCGGCAGTGAGAAGACCGGAGCTCATTACCGAAATAGCAGGCCAGTTCGGCAGTCAGTGTGTAGTTGTAGCAATTGATACTATGTTGATTGATGACAACTGGACAGTAGTTGTTGATGGTGGAAGAACTCCGACTGAACAGTTGACAATTGAATGGGCCCGAATGGTTGAACAGCTTGGTGCCGGAGAAATACTGCTGACTTCAATGAACAACGATGGCACAAAATCGGGTTTTTCAATAGGACTTACCTCTGATGTAAGCAATGCAGTAAACATCCCCGTGATAGCCTCAGGAGGTGCAGGATCAATGGTACATTTCAGGGATGTCTTTTTTAATACCTGTTGCAGCGCCGCACTGGCAGCCAGTATTTTCCACTATGGAGAGGTCGATATAAGAGACCTTAAAAAATATCTGACAGAAGAAAAAATAGCTGTACGACAATTAATTTAAAAAAATGAATATAGACTTCAATAAGGGAAACGGTCTTGTTCCTGTTGTAATTCAGGACTTTAATACCTTACAGGTACTAATGGTAGGTTACATGAACGAAGAGGCATGGAACATAACCAATAAAGAAAAGATAGTTACATTTTTCA
>CAIPJU010000461.1 GCA_903865465.1 uncultured Bacteroidota bacterium | reverse complement strand
CTCAAGGGAAGGCTGAGATACTGCAATCTGATGGCTATTGGAGCCTCTTTCTCTGATTTTCTGTATGTTCTGATCGCTGTTTATGGAATTACTCACCTCTTCACTGCTTATGCTGTGGTAATACCCTATATCCTGGGAGCCGGATCATTTTTTATTATCTACATGGGGATAAAGATCTTCCGGACTAAATTCGACCTCGAGCATATTGACGAGGAGAGTAATACGAAAGGATTACATATCAGGAAGGAGAAAGGTGGTATCTATACGGGATTTATGGTTAATTTTCTGAATCCGACTCTCTTTTTCGGTTGGCTTATCTCGTCATTCATAGTTCTCTCATTCGCCGCCTCTGCCGGCTTTGATACTGCGGGGCTGGCCTCTTCGGTTGATAATAATATGCAGCAAATAAGTAAGATGGAAGGTAAAATTGCTGAAAAGCCCGCAATGCCTTCATATCTTAAGATCGATACTCTTCAAATTCTTAAGAAGAAAAATGTAGTACAGAAACCGGTTCACTTGCCATCTAACTTTCACCTTCTCATAAGCCTCTGCTACTCATTCTTCCTTGCTGCTGGAAGCGTCCTCTGGTTCTTTATTCTCTCCCTGGTACTTGTACGATTCAGGAAAAAAATTAACATTTCATTGATCAACAGGATGGTTCAGGGACTGGGATTAATTCTTTGCCTCTTTGGGATATTTTTTGGATACACGGCTGTTAAACTCTTGCTCTGAATCAGATAAAGATTTAAATTAGCATACAGGAATTGAGGCAGCTGTACCGTCTCTTATTAGTGAATAATTAACATTTTAATCCGAAACTTTAAATATTTCTTAAAACATCTGTTTTCTGAGATTCCTACTTTTGCCCTAGGTTATAATATTAAAACGCAATCATGGATCTTAAGAGAAATGCGATTTTATTAGTGGTAATCATGGCCACAGTAAACCTCTATTCCCAGGATATTTTCAAAGACTCTTTACGAATTTCACTAAGCCAGGCCGACAGCCTCTTCCTCAGGAATAATGTAACGCTGCTCGCTGAAAAATGTAATGTAGAGGCTGCAAAAGCCCAGATTTTGCAGGCGAGGTTATTTCAGAACCTGAATCTTTCATTATCCCAGAATTTAGTCAACTCCGACTATAAAACTACCGGAGGCCGAAAGTGGATTGACCTTTCAAATAATGGCGAAGCGAGTATTCAGGTTCAGAAATTGTTTTTGATGGCAGGGAAGCGCAACAAACAAATCAGCCTTGCAGAAGCTTCATTCGACAGGGAAGGGCATACCTATTTCGACCTTTTGCGCACTCTTAAGTTTACCCTCCACACGTGCTTTTATAATATCCATTATCTGAACAGGACATTAAAGGTTTACGATAATGAAATCGCATCAATACGAAAGCTGACTGAAGCTTTACAGGTTCAGTTTGAAAAAGAGTACATTTCAAAAAGCGAATTACTGAGGCTTAAATCAAAACTCTTCTCTCTCGAAAATGAAAAGCTTCAAATAACCAATCAGCTGGTAAACAGTATGTCGGATCTTAATCTGCTGTTTCATACTTCTGATGTGTATTACAGTACCCAGACAGTTGATGATGAAAAGGATTCTTTTAATCCGGAAGCAGTTAAACTACAGTCTCTTATTGATTCTGCTTTTCAGTTCCGCTATGATCTGAGGATTGCTGAGTCAGACCTTAAAATAAGCAAACTTAATCTGTCATACCAGAAATCAGTTGCTGTTCCCGATATTACACTTTCGGGAGGCTGGGACAGGAATGGCAGCTTCATTCATAATTATAATTATCTGGGTGTTCAGTTCGACCTGCCATTTTTTAACCGTAATCAGGGGAACATAAAGAGCGCGATGTCTCAGGCTGAGAGCAGCAGATACAAACTGCTGGCTGCCGGTGATCAGGTTAAGGCAGATGTAATCAATGCATTTTCCGGAGCCATTGAGACTGATAAAATCTATAAAGCCTTCGATAGTAAATTCATCTCTGATCTGGAGGATTTGAATCGGGGCCTGGTGAAGAATTATCGCGAAAGGAACATGAGTCTGATTGAATTTCTCGATTATTATGATGCATATAAGGAGAATGCCATTCAGCTGAACAACCTTCTGTACAATCGACATTATTCAATTGAAAATATCAATTTCAGCGTGGGTAATGAAATTATCAAAAATTAAACTGCATTCCCGATGAAAAAATTACCGGCAATTTTCCTTCCATTGACAATTTATCTGATCATTAACGGATGTGCAGGCAAACCTGTCAAAACTGAGGAGAAAAATAATTGTCTCACTGAGCAGATGGAAAAAACTATGACATTGGATAGTGTCAGAATTTCCCCTGTTGAGGATGAATTGAAACTGACAGGCAAGGTAACTTTCGATGAAGATAAGGTTATTAAGGTTTACCCTGTAGTAAGCGGGACTGTTGCAGAGGTGAAAGTTGAAATTGGTGATCATGTATCAAAAGGTCAGGTGCTTGCAGAGATAAGGAGTTTGGAGATGGCCGGAGTGGAAAGCGATATGGTGGTTGCAAAATCAGATTATGAAATCGCACTTAAGAGTTTCAGCTCAATGGAAGAGATGTTTAAAAGTGGCATCGCTTCAGGGAAAGATTACACTACGGCTAAGGAGGAATTACAAAAAGCCCGTGCAAACCTCGACAAGGCTACAACCATATCAGGAATTTATGGTGGAGGCAATAAGGTTTATTCTGTAGTGTCGCCTATCAATGGGGTGATAGTCAGCAGGAATGTAAACCCCTCGATGCAGATAAGGGCCGATTATAGCGATGACCTGTTTACTATTTCCGATCTGAAAGATGTTTGGGTGATGGCTAACATTTTTGAATCGGATATTTCGAAGGTCAGAAAGAACTACGATGTTGAGGTGACAACCCTTAGTTATCCAAATAAAATACTGAAGGGCAAGGTTGACAAACTGTACGATGTTCTCGACGATATGACAAAGGTGATGAAGGCCAGGATCAGGCTCGATAATTATGATTACATGTTAAAGCCGGGGATGTTTGCAAACCTTACTATTCATTTCAGGGAAGAACTTGAAAAGCCTGTTATCTCATCCAAAGCTGTAATCTTTGACAATAGCAAGAATTATGTGGTGGTTTATAAGGGGAGATGCGACCTGGAAGTGCGTGAGATTACGATATATAAAACCCTTGACGATACGACATTTCTGGAATCGGGCTTAAAGACCGGCGAAAAGGTAATTGTGAATAACAACCTGCTGATCTATGACCAGCTTTCTGATTAACCAGACAGAATTTCGGGAGTTTGAATAAATCTATTTGTACGACAAATGAACAAATTCATCAAGAATATTGTGGCTTTTTCTCTGAAGAATAAATTTTTTATTCTTTTTATGACTGTGATTTTGATCATTACAGGAATTGTAAGTTATAAAACCACTCCTGTCGAAGCCTTCCCTGATTTTACTAATACACAGATCATAATCATTTCGCAGTGGAGAGGCAGAAGTGCTGAGGAGGTTGAAAGATTTGTTACGGTTCCGCTCGAAATTGCTATGACATCTGTGCAGAAGAAGACAAATGTCCGCTCTATTTCAATGTTTGGTTTATCGGTGATAAAGATCCTCTTCGAGGATAATGTTGATGATTTTTTCGCCAGGCAGCAGGTAAATAATGCAATTTCAACTGTGGTCTTTCCCGAGGGAGTTGAGGCTGAAGTAGAACCTCCCTATGGCCCGACCGGTGAAATTTTCCGCTATACCATCCAGGGAAAAGGGAGGGATTCGCGCGATCTGCTCACTTACCAGGACTGGATAATCCGAAGGCAGCTGCTCAGTGTTTCAGGCGTTGCCGATGTGGTTACCTTTGGAGGACAGCAAAAGGTATTTGAGGTAAATGTCAATCCAGGCTTGCTTGATAAATATAATATTTCAGCCCTCGACGTTTATAATGCCGTATCGAAGAGCAATTTAAATGTGGGAGGCGATGTAATAGAAAAAAATGGTCAGGCCTACGTTGTAAGGGGAGTCGGATTGATAACCAAGATAGAAGATATTGGCGATATAGTTATTGATAATATTAACGATATGCCGATAACTGTGAAGGACGTTGCAGATGTATCAGTTTCATCGCTTCCAAGGGTTGGTCAGGTAGGAATGGGAAAGGATGACGACGTAGTTGAGGGAATTGTCGTCATGCGAAAAGGATTGAATCCCCATGAGATACTGACCAGCGTCAAGGCAAAAATTGATGAACTGAATACAAAAATTCTGCCACCCGATATCAAGCTGGTAACTTTCTACGACAGGGATAATCTTATTAATTTCTGCACCGAAACTGTTCTTGGGAACCTGGTGGAGGGGATTATCCTTGTAACTCTGATTGTCTTTCTCTTTATGGCTGATCTGAGGGCTACCATTGCTGTCTCCATAATAATCCCCTTATCATTGCTGTTTGCCTTTATGTGCCTGAAGGCAAAGGGAATGTCCGCCAACCTTATCTCAATGGGTGCCATCGACTTCGGGATCATTATCGATGGCGCGGTTGTAATGGTTGAGGGGCTTTTTGTTGCTCTTGACCATAAAGCTAAACAAGTGGGGATGGCAAAGTTCAATAAACTGGCTAAGCTTGGACTGATCAAAAATACGGGCGGTGAGTTGGCAAAATCGATCTTCTTCTCGAAGTTGATAATCATTACAGCACTGATTCCGATTTTTGCATTCCAGCGTGTAGAAGGTAAAATATTCTCACCCCTTGCCTATACGCTTGGTTTTGCACTAATAGGTGCCCTCATATTTACACTGACGCTGATTCCTGTTTTGTCAAGCTGGTTGTTTTACAAGAATGTCAGGGAAAGGAATAACCCTTTTGTCAATTTTATAAATGGCTCAGCTCTGAGAATTTTTAAAATTACTTATGCAAACAAAAGAATCAGTCTTGCAATTGCCCTTATTGTAATGGCGCTGAGTTTCTACTCATTCAGGTATCTTGGAACGGAATTTTTGCCTCCGCTAAATGAAGGAGCCTTATGGATTGAATCCAAAATGCCAATGAGCATGTCATTACAGGAGACGGTAAAGCTTGAACATCAGATCCGTGATGTAATAGCTGGTTTTCCTGAAGTGAAAGATGTATTGTCCCAGACTGGTCGTTCGAATGATGGCACAGATCCTTCGGGCTTCTTTTTAAACCAGGCTTGCGTCAGCCTATACCCGATAAAAGAGTGGAAGAGGAAGATAACCATGGACCAGCTTATTGATGAGATGGATTCCAAACTAAAACAAATACAGGGGGTTGATTACAATTATTCACAGCCTATCCGCGATAATGTTGAGGAGGCTGTTGCAGGACTAAACTGCAACAATGCAATTAAGATTTTCGGGGATAACCTTGTTACCCTTGATACTCTATCGAGGAAGGTACTAAACGCCATCCGCAATGTACGTGGGATAAGGGAGATTGGTATATTGAAAAATATAGGGCAGCCCGAACTCAGCATCCAGCTTGACGAACGGAAACTTGCTGATTATGGGATTGTTAAGGAAGAGTGCCAGGCTATTATCGAAATGGCAATAGGAGGGAAGGCTGCTACTCAGCTTCTCGATGGCGAAAAGAAATTTGATATCAGGATCCGTTATCCAAAGGATTACAGGCAGGATGAGATCGATATTGGAAATATTATGATCCCTACCATCAGGGGCACAAAGGTACCCTTGAAGGAGATCTCGGTAATTAGTAAGGAGACTGGTTCGGCATTTATCTACAGGGATCTTAATAAACGTCTGATCGCGGTGAAATTCACCGTAAGGGACAGGGACCTTGGAAGCACTATTAAGGAAGCACAGGAAAATGTAGATAAGAGTGTTGCTCTTCCGAAAGGCTATTCGATGGTATGGACTGGTGAGTTCGAGAGCCAGGTGCGGGCAACAAAAAGGCTTGAACAGGTTGTCCCTCTTTGCCTCGTGCTTATCTTTATCCTGCTCTTCATTACTTTCGGAAATGCAAGAGATGCTGGCCTCGTCTTGTTGAATGTTCCATTTGCCCTGATAGGTGGTATACTGGCGCTTCATATTACCGGAGTCTTCTTCGGAGTTTCAGCAGGAGTTGGATTCATTGCACTGTTTGGTGTCTGTGTTCAGAACGGGGTTATCCTTACCACGGTATTCAAGAAGAACCTTGAATTGAAAATGCCTATCGATCAGGCTATTTATAATGGCGTTGCTTCACGAATAAGACCGGTAGTGATGACTGCACTTATGGCAATGATCGGTCTGATGCCTGCAGCCACTTCAACAGGAATAGGTTCGGAATCGCAGAAGCCTCTTGCCATCGTAGTCATCGGCGGGTTGGTAACTGCCACCATTCTGATTCTCTTTATTTATCCTATAATTTTCAAAGGAGTTTACAGGCATAAATTGAATTAAAAACAGCTCATTGTGAAACCAGTTCAATAAGGCTTTTCTTAAGATCGAAAAGCCCCCATTTTTTAGAAATTATTGACTGCCGCTGTTTTTTTAATAGCTGAAGAAAGGCAACAACACCCTTGTGCTCATTACCATTTGCATGGATGAGAACGATACTTCCTCCCTGGGGATGCTGGCCCTTTGCCAGCCAGGCATCACTTCCAAGGGGGATAAGGCCACGATCAATAACCATTTCATATATCGCACTATTGGATACAAGCCCTGGAAACCGGAAAAATATTGAAGGGACTATCCTGTTTTCAAGTAACAACTCTTCCGTATTAAGAACTTCACTTTTGATGTCAGTACCGGGAGCCAGAAGAAAATTCTTTCTCAGAGGGACCGAATCGAATGTAAAGTGGTTGTAAGAATGGTTGATCCATGTGACCCTCACTTTTCCTGCCTTATCAAGACTGTCAAGCCATTTTAAATCCATAGGATGTTCATTAATCCACCTTCCACTGACAGATATACCTATAGGTGCCGGATTATTTTTAAAAATACCCAAGAGGGACTTAAATAAAATACTATCGAGAGGATGGTGTGAGGGACAAAGGTCGGCCGTAAGTACAATACCCGGCTGTGAGGAGCTGAATCTTCTAAAACCTGCGTTTTGAATTCCATTATGGTAAAGAGCGGCACGTTTCAGAGCTTTAATATAGGGTGTATCGGAATACTTCGATCTGATAATTCCCATTGTTGCGGGAGTGAAGCCTAAGCTGTCAGAAGAGATAATTTCAGTATCAAGTGTTAGTGGATTTACAGCAAGGTACCATGATCTGCCATTCTCCTCAAACTGTCTGAGAACAATAAGTTCCAGCGAGGATCGATTACTCATACCCCAGCCGCTTACAGGCTGGTAACCGCTTATTGCCTGACCCTTAATCACCATTGAAAACAGAATAAGAACCACGGGGAGAAATAAAAATCTCATTAATATATTCATTATAATTCCTGACTGAAAAACGCAAAGGAAAGAGTTTTAAACTTAACCTGCTCATTGATAGAACAAAAAAAAGCGGCACTGTTCTGTACCGCATAAAACACAGGCAGTTTATCTACTTCTTTACCGGTGGTTTGGATGAACCGCTATTTCCCCCTTGCTTAGCCGGTTTCTTTAAAGCTGTCGGAGAACTGACTTTTGCTTTTTCTATTGTCCCTTCCCTGGCAGTTATCTTCTTCATAAATTTTCCTGTCGAATCGTAACAGAGCGTTTCTGATGCGGAGCCTTTTACTACGACAACTTCAAAAGTAGTCAAATCGCCACTTACAACCTTTGAGGCTTCCTTTATTGTGAATCCGGGATAATTCTTAACAACATTATCAGTAATGGTTTTCTGAAGGTCGGTGATATTGACAGCACTCCGCTGGGCATTCGCGGAATAGAGTGTCATTAATAATATTATTATAGTACATAGCTTTTTCATAATACTTAAATTATTGTACTTTTAAATTACTCAAAGCTATTGTCCGATTTTGAAGAATTTCTAAAGATGGGAGAATTTAACTATTATTTAGAAATCAGGCTGTATATTCCGATTACATGTAAAGGAGTTTTATTTCGTGAACCGATCCCCTGCATATATATGAGACCTTCATTCCGTAATGATCGGCTATCTTCTTTACAATTGAAAGTCCAAGTCCGACGGAGTTAGTCTGGCCCGACCCTTTTCTGAACCTCACAAAGAACATTTCAGGATCAGTATCAGGCGGAAGACCGCTGTTGGAAATGGTAAGAGATCTGCTATCGAGAGTGCATTTAATAAATCCTTTATCAATATTATAACGAACTGCATTGCTTAAAAGATTGGATATGAGAACATCCGTAAGGATTTCATTCATTTTAACCCATCCGG
>CAIPJU010000460.1 GCA_903865465.1 uncultured Bacteroidota bacterium | reverse complement strand
CGTCTTATGCACAGGATCGGTTTGCATGGAAAATCCTTTATTCCGCTTTTCATGGGCTTCGGATGCAATGTTCCTGCAATAATGGCTACCAGGATCATTGAAAGCAGGAGGGATCGCCTCATTACAATGCTTATAACTCCGTTTATGTCGTGCAGTGCCCGACTGCCTGTATATATTCTTTTCATCACTGCTTTCTTTCCAAAGAATCAGGGATTAATTCTTATCCTTTTATATATGCTCGGGGTTGTTTTTGCTGTTATATCATCACTCATACTTAAACGATTATTCTTCAGGAAGGATGATATCCCCTTTGTAATGGAGCTTCCACCCTACAGGATACCTACAGTAAGATCCATATTCCGACATGTTACATTCAGAACCGGTTTATATCTGAAGAAAATCGGGAGCATAATCCTCCTTGCGTCTGTAATTGTATGGATATTAAGTAGTTTTCCATCAAGGAAAACTGGCATAAAGAAATTTGAGGATGGTAAAATCCAAATAGAAAACTCGTCTCTTTCCGATAAACTGAAACAGGATGAAATAAACGGTTTGGAAACAAAAGTGAAATTCGAACAGCAGGAACACTCATATATGGGAATGATCGGTCGATCGATTGAACCTGTAATGAAACCACTTGGCTTTGACTGGAGGATGAGCGCCAGCCTTATTTCAGGTCTTGCTGCTAAGGAAGTCGTAGTAAGCACCCTTGGTGTTATTTTTCAAAGCGGAAAAGATCAGGGAAAAGCATCCCTTGCGCAAAAGATGCAGACACAAACTGATGTTGACGGGAAAAGCCTTTTTACACCCCTGAAAGCCTTTTCATTTATGCTGTTTATTCTTATTTATTTTCCATGCATTGGAGTGGTGGCGGCAATAAAGAGGGAATCAGGAAGCTGGAAATGGGCCGCCTTCACCGTATTCTATACGACCGGAATTGCCTGGTTGGTTTCATTTGTAGTTTATCAGACCGGAAGCTTGTTTTTTTAGCTTATAATCTTCCATTCGGGGAAATTATTACTTAAGATATTCAATATCCATGTTATAATCCCACTTATCGAAGTACAGATTACCTTTCTTCCATTCAACTTCACCTCTCTGGAAATCGTAGGGTTCGCTCCTCATGAATCTCTTTTCAGGGTAAAGCCGACCGGAAATGCCCTTGTTTACAATGAGCCTGTAGCCATCAATGCCTGAAAGGTAAAACTCTTTCAACTCGCTGTTATCTGATTTCTGAAGGTCATAGGTAACATCAACAGGTACCCAGCCAACTCCTTCATAGTAAACTTCGCACCAGTCATGCAGGTTCTCAGCCTGGGGAGGTACCATCCATCCGCTCTGCCATCTTACCGGTATCCCCTTATATCTGGCCATCGACATAAAAAGGAGAGTCTGCATCCCGCAATCACCGCGCATGTTTTTAATAACATACTGAGGTATATCGGCCATTATTGAATATTCCAGCGCTCCAGCCCAGGGAATATTCTCCTTGAACCACATATATAATTTTCGCACCACCTTATCAGGCTTGGTTTCATTCCCCACCAGGCTGTCGGCAAGATGTTTTACCTTATCCGAAAATGATATTTGAGGAAGCTGCTGCATAGTGTAAAGCCTGTAATTTTGTGACTCTTTGTCGTACGGCATTATTTTATGATCATGTAATCTGAAATGCTGCCCTGAAGATCTGTAAGTATAAGATATACTGAATAATGTAGCAGTTCCCTTCTCCTGAACTTTCTCCATGTAAACTGTACTGTGTGTTGAACTATCGGGAGAAATCAGATATTTGTTGCATGAGGTCGAGAGCAAATTTATATTAGTCTGCCTGATATTATCGGCCCTTGGCCAGGGCATCCAGCACCGGAGGGTATCACCGGCAGGTACTTCATCGGGATGAACAGTAATTGTATATGTAATCTTCATATTTATGGGAATAACAGGCTGGCTGTTATCCTGACTTGCATCGATGATTTCTTTAGTGTGCTTTGCGCTCAATATCATTTCAGGATCTGAAGTTTTTTCATTTTTCACCAACTCCTTGCTCTTGTAAAAATCTTTTAGGAGGATCATATTCGAAACTGCCCGTTTGAAATACATTTTATGACCGTCAATTTTCCTGAACTCCAGCCATCCTCTGGTTTCCAATTTCTCCTTTTCTGAAACTGAAAGACTTCCTGTCCTCTTTTCAATCTGGGCATCAGCCTCCTTCTCAGTAAGAGAAAAGTCAATGGCGATCCTCTCTGCAATCTGAGTAAGTGAATCGGCTTCACGGTATACTTTCTCTCCTCCGCGGGTGTACTTTTTAAGATAGGTCGCCTCGTATCGGGCTTCTTTGAGATCGCCTGATTCAACCTTATGCCTGATATCGGCAAGCAACTTTGCGTTGTCGATT
>CAIPJU010000459.1 GCA_903865465.1 uncultured Bacteroidota bacterium | reverse complement strand
TTTCCAATCACCATTTCGATTGACTCTTCGTCTTCCCCGAAAATGAACTCAGGGATAATTGAATATAATTTTTTTACCTGACTGCCAATTATTTCGCTTAATTCATTCTCATCGTTTCCCGTACCTGTCAGCCTTAGTTTAATTACACCAGCTGATGGAAGATATGCAAGTTTAATACATTGTGGCAACCCTGCTTCAAAGTTGGTAAGTATTTCTGCCAATTTAGCCTCAAAAGTTCCATAAGTCATTATATTTTTATGAATTATGACTTGTGATCTGAAGCGTTTATTAAGCTCAGGAAGAACATGTTCATTCATTAAATATTGCATTTCATGAGGAACACCGGGCATTGACACATAAATCGTATTCTCCTTTTCAAACCACATACCCGGAGCTGTACCCGCACCATTGGTAAGTACCCTGCATGATTCAGGAACTTCAGCCTGACGGCGGTTATTTTCATTCATCGGCATTTTGCGACGGCCAATGAGTTCTTCTATCATTCTTAACACCTCTTTGTTTGAAACAAGCCTGGTATTGAAATATTCACAAAGAGTTTGTTTTGTTATGTCGTCGCTTGTCGGCCCAAGGCCACCGGTTATCAGCACAACATCTGCCCTGCCCTTTGCTTCGTCAAGCGCATAAATAATATCCTCTCTTCTGTCGTGTACTGAGGTTATCCTCGCCACATCAAATCCCTGACTGCTGAGATGTGAGCCCATCCATGCTGAATTGGTATCTACTGTCTGTCCTATCAGCAATTCATCGCCTATCGTAATAATAAATGCTTTCATTAAGTTATTTGTTTATTGAATTGCAAAAATATATTTTGTATGTTCATCCGGCAATTAAAAATCTGGAAATGGAGAGAAAAGATCTGATTAAAATTACTGAGGAATTTGTAAAGGCGAAAATGAAAGGATATGACAGCGGTCATGACTGGTGGCACATAGATAGAGTCAGGAGGCTTGCGCTCCATATAAATGATAAAGAGTCCCTCGCAAATCCATTTGTGGTGGAAATAACAGCTTTGCTGCACGATTCAGCCGATTCCAAGTTTGCCGGTGATGATGTTGAAGCTTGTTATAATAGAATTGGAGACTTTCTTGAAGAATCGGAACTTGCTGGAATTAAAAAACGGGTGATTGATGTTATTAGGAATATTTCGTTTAGCAACAAAAACCCTTCATCAGCTATATCTGATTCTCTGCTTCATGTAGTACAGGATGCTGATCGCCTTGACGCCATTGGTGCAATTGGAATTGCAAGGGCTTTTAATTACGGCGGATTCAGAAATAATATAATTTATAATCCGGATGCGAACGGAAGAGGCAAGTCAACAATAGGTCATTTTTATGAAAAGCTCCTTGTTTTAAAAGATCTCATGAATACGGAAACCGGGAAGAAACTTGCGATTGAAAGGCATAATTTTCTGGAGATGTTCCTGGAACAGTTTTATAAGGAATGGGACCAGCAAGGTAATTAGTTATAAATCAATGCCTAAAATATGACAGCGGGATGAAAAACAGTGAACTTTACTATCTTCTTGGTCATTGCCTGGTACTTGGGGAAGATCCTGAATTTGAGGAGAAACTCAGGTCAATTATTTCATCAGGAGAAATAGATTATGAAAAGTTTGTTTTCATGGCCAGTTCGCATCTGGTTACACCCCTCATATACCGCAGGTTTCTGGATAACGGTATTTTAGATGATCTTCCTCAGGAGCTTTGCTCCTATCTGGAAGAAATATATGCTTTAAATCTTGCAAGGAATCGGAGAATTATTCAGCAAATGGAGGAATTCACAGCAGTTCTGAACGGACATAATATTTTTCCGGTTTTGCTTAAAGGTGCAGGCAACCTGGCTGATGGTCTTTATAAAGATCCGGGTGACCGTATGATGATCGATATAGATATACTTGCCCCTGGCAGCGAATTCTTAAAATCGGTTGAAATTCTAGGAAAGATGGGCTATGAAAGATTTGATAATGAATATATTGATATTGAAACATGCCAGCATTACCCGCGTTTGATCAGACCGAATGATCCCGCCGGTGTAGAGGTTCACAGAGTGCCTGTTCCGGAAAAGTATTCAAAGTGGCTGAACAACAGAATAATTGAGTCAGAATTAAAAACACCCGGAAGTTTACCGGGATCACATGTTCTTTCAGACCGGTATAAGCTCCTGCATTGTTACATCCATGGTCAGTTGAGTCATGGCGGACGCCGATACGGGATGGTATCGTTCAGAGATATTTATGATACGTGGTTACTGGCTGCGAAAATAAGTGACAACGAAATGACAATTCCGGGTCCTTTTATAAAACGGGCAGCAGATTATTTTTATCTGACTGGCAAAATTACAGGCCGGCCTTTACCTGGTTTGGCCCCAGGTGATAAGTCCCGTTCAGGTTTCCTTCTCAGGCATCATCTGAACATCTCATCAAAAGCTTTCTATAAGCTGAATTTGATTTCATTAAAGAGTGTCGCTTATCTTTCGACTTTTTTAAGGATGTTTACATCGCGAAGTGTCAGGATTTCAGCCATAAAGAGACTATCTTCAGGCAAGTGGTACATGAAGCAGATAAATTATTGGAAAGCACTGCTGG
>CAIPJU010000458.1 GCA_903865465.1 uncultured Bacteroidota bacterium | reverse complement strand
GTCATCTTCATTTCGCTGTATTTAATGGCACCAGCAGCATCAAGGGTAGAAAAGAACAAGTGCCGGAACTTGTCAAATTTCAAATCATAGTCCTGTTTTATATTGTTCAATGTAACCAGCCTGTTATTTTTTTCCTCCGAATACTCCTTAGCTAAGTTATGAAAGATGTCAATGAAAACAAAACAAATTTGACTGACGGACCCTTTTATCGTTTTAAGCGAATGTTTAAGTTGACAATCGGTTAAGGTAGTGTTGGGCTTAATCTGCAGAAAATAATAATTTCCTTCCGAATCGCAGAGAAATTTACCCTTAGGATGTAATTCCAGTCCGAAATAGTTTCTAATAAATTCCGGGGGATTAGCCTTAATCCTGTCTTTGATTTCATTAATTCTTTCGACAGAAAAGACTATTTCCTGTTTCCTTTTAAGTTTATAAAGATCTGGTTCTTTTGCATTCCAGAAGTTCGAATCATGATTGTAGTTTATTCTTTTTTGTTTGAGAGTCCTTTTTGTTGTATTAATTTCCAAAAGTGCAAACCAGTTTTCGTCTGCCTTAAATCCCTTATCCTTAGCCGGTACATTCATGAATGCTCCAGTTTCGAGATGTAAAGTATCAGCGAAGTATCTGACCCTGTGTTTGATTAAAACATGTTCATGCCCACTCAAAATACAATCAGCATGTGTCAGGATATTAGTGTATCTGTAGTTCTTATCAGGAATTTGATCATAACGTATTAACCAGTTTGAAGGGTGATGTTGGAGGAGACACGTAGTATATTCAGGATACCTATCAAGAAGCTTTGTAACTTCCGCAAATTCTGAGAGTAAATCCAAAGCCAATATTTGTTTTCCATATTCATCTGTAATAAGCGAGATTTTCTCTCTGGAAACATTTATTTCATTATCGCTCCAACTTATACCCGGTTGAACATAATGCTCGAGCAAAAGATCCCCCAGAGAATACCAGGCTGTATTAAGTATTATAAAAATAAGTTTTGATTTGGTATCTAAAACATAACCATACAGAACTTTATTTGAGTAGGTTGAATGAATAATCCGCTCCGTATTTATGGTTTTTATCTTTTCACTGCAAAATTGGGACCAGGCATAAAAGAAATTATGGAATTCATCCTTGTGTTTTTCGAAGAATGATTCCCTGAAATGTTCCTTCTTATCAGTCCCTGGAACTAAAGTTTCATTCCTGGTCACTTCTGCAATAAAATTATCTAAAAGCACCCGGTTATTGCTGACAATCTCCCGGTCAAGATCATGGTTTCCGGGTACAAGTATAAGCTGAGGAGCCGGATTAAACTTTTTTTGAAGTGGGTTGATTAATTTTTCGAAGAGATCCTTGTACTCTTCCTTTTTGCCTTTCTGGGCCAGGTCGCCAGTGATAATAATATAATCAATCGTAATTTTAATGTCATCTCCCTCATCAAAAAAGCTTAAAAAAGAATCAAGAAATGGCTTCAATGTGCCTCCATGAATTTCCGGATTTAAAGAGTAATCAGTTATCCAGTGTATATCACTTAACCATAGAATATTAACACATTTATCGATTCTTTTCATCCGGCAGGTGATTTATGAAGAAAGACTTTTTTTGTCTCCATGAAAAATCCAATATGGTCTCAAGGTCCATGGCAGTATGCTCGAAATACTTATCCATCTTAATTCCATCGTAGAAATAAGCTCCTCCGTTCTGGTCAATTGCATAACCTATGTCCCTGTACAATTCATTGTAAGCTGTCAGAACCTGCCCTGTCGCCCAGTTACGCCTCAGCATATTTAGCTTACCTTTGTTTTGGTTATAATGCTCAAGAAGATCATCATACAGATATTTAATTAGCCCCCGAATTGTTATCTTATCGCTGCCAGATGTCAGAAACATATTAAAGAAAGTTGATCTGAAGTCTGGCTCGTTACGCATGTTATCAAGTGCTTCTATCCTCACATTTTCAAAACCATCAATAGGATCAACGTAGTTGAGCTGGTTAAAAAGTTCATTGAATACAGCGTTGATAACATTCCCTATTTGGGTTTTACCAAGGAAGTTAAGGATCAAACCGGCAATAGTTTCGATTTTATCGATATGCCTTTCCCAGTATGTATATAGCTCTGGGGATGGATTTTGCAATTTCTCCTTATCGACGTTGAAAAAATCCCTTATAAGGACTATCCTCAGCATCTCTTTTCGAAGATGATCTTCATTAAACATCCCCCCTGTATCGAAAAGTGAGGAGTTCTGATAATTGTACGACCAGAACCAGTAGTTAAACAGTTCGAAATTAAACTGGTAAGTGACCATATACCTTATAGCATCAATTACAAAATAGTCTATATCGAACAAACCATTTTCAACCATTTCGTCAAGGTAACTCTCATTTGATTCATCCAGAAAGCCCTGAAAATTCTTTTTAATCTCAACAAGAATTGATTTATATTTCTTATTATCAAATTTTAACTGATTCAGTATTTCCTTCATTATAGTCGAAAAAACAAACTCAGGTGCTGTAAGATGTTGAATCGAGTAGTTGATACTAAGATAGTTTGATTGAGTATCAAAATTATTAATCTGGATAATGGGACCATAATTACCACCATTGTACAACAGTTTCCCATATTCATAAATGAGGGTGCTGTAGGCTGAAAGTAACTGTGGAATTGAGTTATTGAAGTCGAGATTAAAATCAGAAATGTTTTCAAACTGATAACCATTAAGAAATCTGATATTGTAGGCATCCTGGAAGACCCTAATATGCTCATTTAACCTGTCTTCAAGCTCCTTTACCTGAAGGTTGCTTTCATTCGCCCTGTCATATTCTTTATTTATAAGCTCTTTCAGGTTATTTACAAAAAGAACAAAATCGAGAAAATAAGGAAACTGAATAGGATCCTGGATGCCGTTATTGAAATTAATAAATATTTTGCAGACCTTGATTCTCATTTGACGCGATACTTTCAATGCCTTTAAGTTTTTTTCTATCTCGCGCAATGTCCCCGGTTTGAATGCAAATTTTCCAAGAATACCGTCCCACGTGAAATAACTGGCTGCACTCTTCTCAGTTTTTTTAAGAGGAAGGAAGATTTTAGTTTTTATCTGCCTCACATGCTTAAACAAGTTGCCATGCAGATTTTTGTAGATAAATCTGAAAAGATAAAAGCTGGCCAGAATATAATGTCCTTTCTGACTTAGAATAAAATCATATTTCCCAAGAGCAATTTTTAAATTACTGAATTTATAGTACTTACGCAATAATTTATCTGATTTGAGCAAATCAAGAAGGTATGATTCATGTCCCGGCTTAAGCAGCCATTCTATTTCTGTATCCACTTTAAGCTTTAAATCGTTAGCCGATCTTAGAAAGCCTTTAACAAAATCAGAACTAATTTTCCCTTCTATAAGTTTATGATTGTACCCGAAGTACGAATGGGTGTCAACAATAAGGGAATATTTTTTTTTCAGGCCTCCCTTCGCCTGGACCTGATTCAATAACGAATTATTATATATATCACCTAATTCATTAGCACTTCTCTCAATATTCCTCAACCTGGTAACAATATCAGCCAAATTTCCAGGGTTGTCGATAAATACTGCAAGAGAAAAATCAAACCAGGTAAAAGTCCTGGCCAGGAGGTAGGGAGTTCCGTTAAGTACATTATTTATAATCTCAGCAACATACTCAATGAAGTCATTCCCGTTTCCAATTAAAAGTCCGTTACTTAGTTTTATATTAATTACTCCAATAAAGTATTTATTCTCAGCTACTCTGCATATCTCAGACAACTTATGCGAAGGATTTTTTGATAACCCTATATAGCTTTGAAAATAGTGTGAAGTAAAAACCTCGTTTTTAGGTGATTTTGGCTCAAACTGGCTATGAGAAAACTTAAGGTTATTAATCAGGGTTATATAACAAAGATCATAATCACCTATGATATAGAATTTTAATGGGTTATAGAGGAACTTTTTAATTTCAGGAACGGTATTTTTATATTTACTGAAATATCCAACTTCAATACCTCCCTGGAATAGTTCAGCCTGTCCTTCGGGTAATGTAGCAAAGGTAAATTGTATCCCATAAATAGTACTTAAAAACTCATCGCCTGGTAAAAGGTCTTTGTTTTCTGGTTCCATTTGATTTTATTGAGCCTTATATCCTTACAAAACCACTGCACTAACCATTTTAATGACTAATATCTTTATCCTTACAGTCGGATTCCTCCTTCACAAGATCGAATAAATATTAAAATTATTTCTACTTTGACAGATTTGAAAAACCGTCCTGTTTTTACCCTTTATCCCCAAGGGGAACAGGCCGGTTTTTCAGCTTTCACCCCTCGGGGGTCGGGGTAAGAAAGCTGAAAAACCTGATTGGATATTAATCTGTCAAAGTAGAATTATGTTTACAGTTTTAATCGAATGGCTGCATTTAAAAATAACAACTCTTTTGAAATCAAAGATCTAAATTCCTAATTTTTTTTATTCAACTGGAAATTAATTTGACAATGGAAGACCAGTGATTGGTATTATACAAATAAAACAGGTTTAAGTGCAGCAATTTGCTTTAGAATGAGAACTCAAAAAAAACTTTAATGATTTACGAAGACAAACGATAAACGACAAACTAGAGACTCTTCACCTCATTCACCAGATTCTGCAGTGTACTCTTTGCATCCCCAAACAACATCCTTGTCTTTGGATTGAAGAAAAGCATATTCTCAATTGCAGCATAGCCTTTTCCCATTCCGCGCTTCATTACAATAATATTCTTCGCATCACGCGCCTTAATGATGGGCATTCCGTATATAGGACTCGATGGATCATCTTCTGCAGCCGGATTGACGACATCATTTGCCCCTATAACAACCAGGACATCTGTATTTGGAAGATCAGGATTGATCTCATCGCTCTCAATAAGCTGCTCATATGGCACATCTGCTTCGGCTAACAGGACATTCATATGTCCGGGCATGCGTCCTGCAACAGGATGAATGGCATATTTTACTTCAACTCCCTTCTCGTCGAGCAGTTTGTCGAGCTCATGACAGATATGCTGAGCCTGGGCAACGGCTAATCCGTAACCTGGCACTATTACTACTTTTTTTGAATAACTGAGCAGAACCGCGGCATCCGAAAGGGAAACTTCTTTGACCGTCCCGGCCTCGCCTGCCACTGCCTGACCCCCACCGCCGAAGACGCCAACAATAACGTTTAACAGTGAGCGGTTCATTGCCTTGCACATGAGGATGGTGAGAATGGTTCCTGCCGACCCTACAAGGATCCCTCCGGTGAGCATTGCCTGGTTATTATAGAGGAAACCACCCATGGCGGCTGCAACGCCGGTAAATGAGTTAAGGAGCGATATCACAACCGGCATATCGGCTCCGCCAATCGGCATCACAAAGAGGACGCCATAGACAACTGCAGTAGCAAACATTAAATAGATAAATGGCATCAGCTCGGTCGTGGACTGTACATGCCTTGTCATTATAAACACTATAAATCCTATCAGAACGGCAAGTATCGTAAGATTCACGTACTTCATGGCCTTAATTCTCATATCGCCTATCCAGCCATCGAGTTTTCCAAAGGCAATCATACTACCCGCCCAGGAGATAGTTCCAATCATAAGTCCAAGCAGGATTGCAAGAACATGACCGTTAGCCATACCGCTTTTTGCTATAAGTTCGGGACTTACATGCGGAAACTCAATCATTGAGATCAATGCTGCAGCAGCTCCTCCCATCCCATTAAAGAATGACACAAGCTGTGGCATGGCAGTCATCTTCACCTTTTTAGCTATAACCCATCCTATGATTGTGCCAATAACTATTGCAGCAAGGATGAAACCTATATTCCCTATTGGTTTCCCATCCTTCTGGTGAAACAAAATCGTTGCCACAATTGCCAAAACCATTCCTATGGCTGCCAGGAAGTTTCCCTTTCGCGCATTGAGCGGATGGCTCAGCATTTTAAGACCGACAATAAAAAGTACCGATGCTATGACATATGAAATCTCGAGGATGGAGATTCCGTATGTGGATTGAGACAGTTCATTCATAATGTTTCTGTTTGTCGTTTTAATTCAGTGACAGTCACTTTTTCTTTTTAAACATCTCCAGCATCCTGTCGGTGACCACAAATCCGCCTACGACGTTAAGAGTTCCAAGCACCACTGCCAGGAAGCCAAGGATCATTGAACCAGTTGTATCAGCATGACCCATCACAATAATGGCGCCTATGATAACAACACCGTGAATGGCATTTGCCCCCGACATCAGCGGAGTGTGAAGGATGGCCGGAACATGGCTTATCACCTCAATTCCAAGGAATATCGAAAGGATGACAATAAAAATTACTTCGCGATATTGAAGGAAAAAACTCAGAATATTCTCCATGAACTAATTATTTAATATTCAACATCTGTTTTACTCTCTGACTTATATATTGCCCGGCATGCACAGCCGTGGTTCCGTTTATGATCTCATCATTCATGTCGAGATTGAGATTACCGTTTTTATCAACCATAATCTTAAGCAGGTTTATGATATTCGATCCGAACATCTTGCTGGCGTCGGCTGGCATCTCAGATGGGTAATTCGATTTTCCGATAATAGTGACACCATTAACGACGATCGATTTCCCATTTTGGGTCAGTTCACAGTTGCCTCCTGATGATGCGGCGAGATCAATAATAACGGAACCCGGCTTCATCGCATCAATTGTCTCCCTGTTAATAAGAACTGGTGCCCTTTTGCCCGGAATCTGAGCAGTGGCTATTATTACATCAGAGGCAATGGCCCTGTTTTGAATAAGTTCCTGCTGCCTTTTCCTGAAATCCTCACTCTGTTCAACGGCATAACCTCCCGCAGCAGCATCTTCCCTTGCACCTTCAACTTCAACGAATTTGCCGCCCAGACTCTTAACCTCCTCCTTCACAGCCGACCTTACATCGAATACCTCAACAACAGCGCCCAATTTCCGGGCAATGGCAAGAGCCTGCAAACCGGCTACTCCGGCACCCAGGACAAGTACCCTCGATGGCTTTATTGTTCCTGCCGCTGACATGAACATCGGGAAAAACCTGGGAAGCAGCGATGCCGCCTCGAGTACTGCCTTATATCCTGCAACAGTGGCCATTGAGGAGAGAATATCCATCGATTGTGCCCTGGTTGTCCTGGGGATAATGTCGAGCGCAAGTACCGTGAGACCCTTAAGTTTTGCCTTATCAATCCAACTCCTGTTCTCTGAAGGATTAAGTATTGAGCAGATCACCTGACCTTCGTGGCACAGATCAATGTCGTTTTCAGGAATCGGATTAACCGAAAGAAGAAGAGATGCCTTCGAAATGGCATCATTCCGGTCTGTAACTATAGCACCTGCTTCGCGGTAGGCATCATCAGATGCAAATGATTTTTCTCCGGCATGAATCTCAACAACGACCTCAAGACCCATATTTTTCAGGATAGCTGCTTCACCCGGCAATATTGCAACCCTGTTGTCGTTTCCTGCCTCTTTCAGAATGGCTGTAATCATAAATTCGGATTTCGGAATTATATTCGTAATTTGGAATGAATGAACCAATTAAAGTTAGAAAAAACGCAATATAACAAACAATAAATTATTTTGAGGTAACAACTGACATATTCTTCCTCTTTCAGGTTCTGCTCTTCCTAAATACCCCAATCTGACTAATTTATAAACATTTTATAAGACTACTGCTGTTCTGCCCCTACAAGTGTTACCTCCATAATAAGAGTTTCCCCCGGTGAGATGACAAATCTTCTCTTCCCCGCAATAAACTTACCATAGAAACCATGATTTTCTCCATAGGCCAGCGCCGGAGGAACAACCAGCAGCCTCTTCTCCCCGGGCTTCATCTGACCAAGCGCCTCCTGCAAACCTTTAATAATTTTGTCATCATCCGGCTTGCAGGTAAAAACCACTGGTGCAACACCACTTTCAGGTTTACCTTCAGCTTCTGTTCCGGCAAAAGTAGTCCCGTTCATCAATTGACCTGTATATCTTACCTTCAGCAAGGAGGCTTTTTCCATAAGCTTCCCTTTTCCCCCCGGAGTAATAATCTTATACCTGAGCCCGTCAGGAAGCGATACGAGTCCCGGCCAGTTTTCAGCTATAAACTTTTCTTCCCTCTGCTTTTTTAACTCTTTTTCATCCTTCACTCTCTTCCATTGTGCATCAACCAGTTTTTTGAAGGTTTCATCGTTGACAATAAAAGTTCCTGCTTCATCTCCTTTTCTTTCAATGGATACGGAAAAAGTAGTATCACCCTGTGTAATTTTATTTACTACATCCATTCCTTCGAATACTTCTCCGAAAAGAGTGTAGTTACCGTCGAGATATGATCGGTCGCCCAGGGTTATATAATACTCGCAGGTGTTGGTATTCGGACCATCATTAGCCATTCCCAGCATTCCGGCCTTATCGTGGCTGAGATTACTTATCTCATTGGGAATTTCATATCCGGTTGAACTTCCTTCAACATTAGCAGGATCCTTAACTGTTTTAGGTTCTCCACCCTGGATAACATGTCCGGGTACAACCCTGTGCCATATTGAACCTGAGAAAAATGGTACTCCTGCCGGAAATGCCTTATTTGTAATGGTGCCTTCGGTCAGACCAATAAAGTTGGCAACCGTCATAGGAGCTCTCTTATAATCGAGCGACACGCGGAAAGTTCCCTTGTTGGTACTGAACAGGGCATAAATTCCATCAGGCTTGTAGTAGGTCCGGCACGAAAAGACCGGTCCCTCTTTCTGCTGGCCAGTCGCAGAAACAGCCAGAAATAAAAGCGAGGTAAGAAAAATATTTCTCATAATCCTTAATTTAATATATGACTATATGGAATAAATAACAAAACTCTAAAAGAGACGTATTACTACTGAACCATTTTCCCCTCCTTTTTAAGGAGGTGTGGCCGTATCAGTTGATTATCAGATTTATATAAGTTAGTTTTCCGGCCGGGGTGGTTGATTTATTCCATTCTTTTTACCTTTGTAACTATGAAAAACAGTAGACTATTAAACAGAAAAGGCCTTAAATTTTACAGAACATCTCTCAGGAACAGGTCCACTTTTACTTATAGTCCAATCAACCACCCCGACCGCTATCAAACGTTTCAACACTATGATTATCATTATGCTGCGGCCACCCCTCCTTCAAAAGGAGGGGATAATTTATTAATCTCAGCTTGCAAGCCATGAATTTTTATGTATGATTCCTGATACTCATATTAAATTATTTGCCAAAAAAACTCTTCAGCCAGAAGTTATTCATCTCATTCCTTGAATGGGTGGCTTTTGCCCCTCCCCAACCGTGTCTACCACCCGGGTATAGCATAAACTGAAATGATTTGCCTTCATCCTCGAGTTTCGAAATGAGGTAAATTGAATTCTGCATGTGAACATTATCATCCATATCTCCATGGGTGATATATAGTTTCCCTATGTAGTTCTTTGCATAAGTCATAGCTGCACCATCTTTATAACCATCAGGATTATCCTTAGGTGTATCCATATATCTCTCGGTATAAATATCATCATACAGTCTGAAATCAGTTACCGACGATCCTGCGAAACCATGTGTCCAGTAACCGGCACCTTTGGTAAGAGCCAGACATGTCATATATCCGCCATAGGAGCTTCCGGTAATTCCAATCTTTGTACTGTCCACATAAGGCTTTGAACGAAGCCATTTAACGCCATCCTCATAATCAAGTACCTCCCATTTTCCAAGGTTCCGGTAAAGGTAATCGAGACCCTTTTTCCCGAATTGACCCGATCCGCGATGGTCGATGGTGAATTGAATAATACCGTTCTGGGCATACCACGAGGTGAAAGTACCCTGCCACCTGTTGCCTATGTTCTTTGCATTTGGTCCCCCATAAATTGTAAATACCACAGGGTATTTTTTTGAAGCATCGAAATTTACAGGATAGGTTATTATGGCTGGCATGTTGAACAGACTGTCCGATGTCATGATCTTCACCATTTCAGCTTTAGCCGATTTTGCAGTATCGAAAGCAGGCTGTGCGAATTTGTAAATTTCCCTGATCTCCTTTCCCTTCTTATCATAGGCAATTATTGAACCTGCACTGGTGATGCTGTTCCAGGTGTCGATGAAATAAGTTCCCCTGGGCGAAATGTTAAGGTTATGGCTTCCATCGCCTTTTGTAATCTGGAGAAGGTTTTTTCCATCCAAACCTACTCTGTATCCATGAACATCAGTAGGCTCAGCACCTGTGGCGGAAAAGTATACAAGTTTTAAGGTCTCATCAACGCGGTCGAGAGTGTTCACCCTGAAGTCCAGGCTCGTAATCTGGCTTATAAGTTTTCCGTCCCAGGCATAATAATAGAGGTTTTCCCAGCCGCTCTGGTCATTCTTCACAATAAAGCCTGTGCCATTGTTCATAACATAGATATCTTCATGAAACTCAACCCAGGTCTTGCTCTCCTCATGATAAATATCCTTATAGTCGCCTGTCGACGGATCGGCAAGGATAATTGAAAGGTCGTTCTGATCCCTGTTAAGAACCTGTATAGCAAGCTTTTTACTATCGGGAGTCCAGAAAGGCCAGGCAATATACTGGTCAACGCTATAATCGGTCTTTACCCAGGTTGTTTTTCCTGTTGAAATGTCGGCAATACCCATTTTAACTTTTGGATTTGGATCGCCTGGTTTCGGATAAGGAGTAGCTTCAATGAGACCATGAACACCATCGGCTTCATCGAGTCTGTTAAGTGTAAAAACAGGAACCTCACTGTCGTCAGTTCTTAGGTAGGCTATCTGAGCACTATTTGGCGACCACCAGAAGGCAGCATAGCGACTCGATCTTTCGAGTATCTCCTCCATATAAACCCATGAAGAGTACCCATTATAGATTTTGTCACTGGCGTCAGCTGTCAGCCGGATCTCTTTGTTACCATCAATATCAAAAACATAGAGATCCTTATTTCTGGTATATGCTATCTTTTTTCCATCGGGGGAAAAACGGGCATTTACCTCTGCCGCTTTATCATTTGTGAGACGACGAACATCTTTTTCACCCGATTTAAAATAAAACAGGTCATTTTCCTTATTGATCACCACGCTGCTCCCGTCTGGACTCAGTGCGTCAAACATTCCGATAGTATAGCCTTGCGGAAGAGAAGCAGAGAGTAATTCGCGCTTTGATTTTTCAGCAGGTACAACAATTCCTTTTCCTGTCTTAATATCTACACTCTCTGTCACACTCTTCTTATCAGCGTCAAGAGTTTTAAAGAGATAATGTGAATCATCGCTCCAGCCTGTTACGGCTGTCTGATTGCCACCTCTCATGGGCATCTGCCCCCTGGCTATGACAGACAAGGCCATCAGCGGAATCAGGATAAAAACAGTCAACGAATGGAAATTATGCTTTCTCATAGATTATTTGATTTAAAAGTAAGAGTAACAAAAATATGAATAATTAGTTGCATTCAAACCCTAAGATGAGATAAGTGAGGACCACCTGAATTTTAGAACAACAATTCAAAGGAACAGAAAAGGAAGCCATTTTTACAAATAACAAGTAAAACTACCTGATTTCAATAAATTGTTAAATAAATTAAATTATCTTAATACAGTTTAAAAGCAATCAGCACCGCTCTAAAAAATATTATATTTACGACCCTTAAACCATATTAATTTTCAATGAAAAACTTTTTTGTTGCCGCACTGCTTGGTTTTGTTCTTTTACCATCTTTGAAATCTCAAACCATAAAATCACCTGCAGAATTTCTGGGCTATGAACCTGGAACACAGTTCACCTATCACCACGATGCAGTAGAATACTTCAGGTATATTGCTGATGCATCGCCTCTTGCCGAGTACCGTGAATATGGTAAAACCAATGAGGGGCGCACTCTTGGAGTATGCATTGTGTCGAGCAAGGAAAATCTGGACAATCTGGAGGAATACAGAAAAAACAATCTTATAAAAACCGGCTTATTGAAAGGCGAATTCACCGGAAAACAGGTTCCCTTTGTCTGGTTAGCATACAACATTCACGGCAATGAAGCAGCTGGAATGGAAGCGGCAATGAAAACCCTCTTTACTCTTGTGTCTGGTTCCTACCCTGGTGTTTCGGAATATCTTAAGAACTGTATAATAATAATTGATCCCTGCCAGAATCCTGACGGACGTGAGTTTTATGC
>CAIPJU010000457.1 GCA_903865465.1 uncultured Bacteroidota bacterium | reverse complement strand
CTCTCGTCAGCAATCTTGAAACGACTGATTTCATTTTGTAAGATATTAATTTCTATTTGCAGAACTGTAATTCCCCGCTACAAATATAACATATCTGAAACTATCTTTTAATTTACAAAGAAGTTTATATTAACACTTCTCCGGTTATCGTCAACACTTTTCCGACGTTCGTCAAAAAAAATATATTTTATGTCAATAAAAGAGGTCGATTTTTGTCGGTTTTGAAAATTTGACTTTAAGATTTGGTTTTTGAATTGACTCAAAGTGATCTCTATCTTATTTTGCTTATTCTGCTACCGGCAGGGCGAAGAATAAGATAAAACCCTCCTAAATTATTTATTATTCCGGATGGATTTTTTCCAGTCGGTTTATCGATTTTTAGATTTTGGTGGAAATCGATAATCGAAATCAGACCTTCAGTGGTTTGGCTTTTTCAAATTTCGATACTTTAAGAAATGCTTTCATAACCCGGGCTGATTCTGAAGAGTCGCACATAGGTTCGCACGGAATATCAGGTATTATCTGCCATGAAACCCCGAACTTATCTTTCAGCCGTCCGCACCTGTTCTATTCACCTTTGCAGTAAAGTTCTGCCTTCCTGAAAGTTACTCTTCGGGTGGTACCGAGAGTTCCGAGGCAACCTGAATACCAGTTGGAACTTCTTCATGGATAAGACCAAGTTTTATATATACAGGGCGGATCATATTCTGAATATCTTTCAGTTTACGTGAATAGAGCAGGGCACCGGCGATACATATTATTCCCCCGATTAAAAGTGTATTGGGAGTGCCTATGAATTTTGCAAGACTTCCAGCCAGAAAACTCCCGAAAGGGGCTGTGCCCATAAATGCCATGGTATAGAAGCTCATTATCCGACCACGCTTGTCATCGTCGACAACCGTTTGAAGTATAGTATTGCTCGAGGCCATCTGAAGCATCATTCCCAGTCCAGCTACCACTAAAAGTACCATCGATAGAACCTGGAATCTTGAAAATGAAAATGCTATAAGTCCTGCTCCGAATAATCCTGCCGCAACAGGTATGATCCTGCAAAGTCCGATGACACTCTTTCGTGAAGCAAGGTAAAGTGCGCCGGAAATTGCACCGAGTCCGGTCGCCCCCATCAGAAAACCAAAGGTATGTGGTCCTCCATGCAGGATCTCTTTTGCAAAAACAGGCATCAGCACAGTGTAGGACATACCCATCAGACTTACAGTTGCCAGCAGAATGATAATATATTTTATTGGTGTAAAAGCTATTGCGTAGGCAATTCCTTCTTTCAGCTCCTTTAAAACATGTGTCTCCTTTGTAACAGGTTTCCTGGGTTTAACCTTCATCATTAATAATGAAGCGATAACGAAAAGGTAGCTGATGGCATTTATAAGAAAGCATACTCCTTCACCAGTCAGGGCAATAAGAACTCCGGCAATAGAGGGGCCGATAATCCTGGCCCCATTCACCATTGAGGAGTTCAGTGCTATTGCATTACCAAGGTCTTCGCGCTTCTCAACCATCTCAACAACAAATGACTGTCTGGCAGGCACATCAAAGGCATTCACACACCCCAGGAAAATATTCAGAAGTACAATCTGCCATATTTGAATGTTCCCTCCAAAGTAAAGGAGAGTAAGTGCAGAAGCCTGCAACATAGCAGCAATCTGAGTTGCTATTAGTATATGATAACGGTTCCATCTGTCGGTAAGTACACCGGCAAAAGGGGCTATCAAAAAGGTCGGTATTTGTCCGGCGAAGCCTACCAATCCAAGCAGGAAGGGTGAATTTGTCTGATGATATACCAACCATGGGGTTGCAATCCTTTGTATCCAGGTACCTATCAGAGAAATACCCTGTCCACTGAAGAATAAACGGTAATTCCTGTACCTGAATGAGCGGAACATTGTTTTCAAGCCCGATCTGAGTATTTTGCCTTTCCCCTCTTTTTTTGCCATAGACAACGTAAAAATGTTCACTACCACCTGTTATTCATCTGTTGGAAGCTTCTGTCCAACTCTTCACGTGAAGCCTTGAAATGCCCTGCTGTCATTAGTAGCCTGACTGTCCCCTTCCTATAACAAGATTCCGGAAGTCGCCTTCCACAACCGGATCAAGGATGTGTTTGAAGGGATCAAAGAAATAGATCCCATCTTCAAGGGCCGCATAGAGCTCAATCTCCTCTGAATTGCTGGCCGAAGCACTGGTCAGGCCTCCTGCCCCGAAGGGGCCCTTTTCCCGGTTTTGCCCTGATACTGACCACAATAGGTTGGAAAGGATCTGAAGAGGCAGTTTTCTTCTGCTGATTTCACGGATGGTTTGTCTCTTCCGTAATGCACTTAATACAGATTTACCCCTTCCTGTTTCTGGTTTCAGAAGAGCTATGGATATAAAGTTATTTTTCATAAAATAAGATTCTTATGGTTTTGGCTTTATGCAGGTTTTACTTCCGGCAACAATAAAAAACGGAGATTTATCAAATAAAAACATCAGGTAAAATATGAAAAATATCTGAAAACCACAATCAAAGCAGCCACTGTTACATAATTAATACCGTGAGTAGTTTATATTAAATCTTTAAAATTGACCAATTGAAATCACAATTGCTTGCAGAAGATTTTTATAATTGTGGTTAACTTTGAAAAATCAGATATATTTGGGGGCTTCATGAATATTAAAAATTAAAAACTGATAAT
>CAIPJU010000456.1 GCA_903865465.1 uncultured Bacteroidota bacterium | reverse complement strand
TGGTTTTTTCTGTTTATTTGTATTACTCATAATCACCTCTGATGACATTATAAATCTGTCTTTAGAAGTGTCCTGTTTAATTAGACCATTTCAGTGGACGCTCCATAAGTACTTTAAAGCAATCCGACTGATTAGCTAGACACCAACGATGCGTTTCAATAATCCACGAGTTTATTAAGGAACGCACTACTTTATACGGACTTAAAACAGCTCGCACCCCTGAAGCGTGGATAAATAACATCTTCTTCGTCATGAACTTGCTGGTACTGCTACGGCATTTTTTTGTGCCCGCAATAATTCAGCACTGTCTCAAAAAACACATCGAATGTCTGTTACAAAAGACAAAATGGATCTTCATAACGCCAGTCAAATTAATCACAAAGGGTTATTTGAATTCTGGTCTTCTGAGTTTTTGAGCGAATTCTATTTAGTGCAATTATCGGGCGCTGGCTGAACTGTTGCAGCAAAAACCTCATAGATTTTAATTCCCATGTAAGAATAAATTCACTTACCAAACAAAATGATGTTTATAGAGCTATTTGTTTTTCATGTAATTCCCAGTAAATGAAACGTTTAATCCACCACAGCCAGATTCATTCAAATCTATTGAATTATCGGTATTAAAATTCAATTTTCCTTTGCATTCATATTCATTAGAAGTACCAAAAGATGCATTTCTCCCATCAATTATAGCCATATCATCAATTTCCCCATCATTTACAGATAATCCGTTGCTATAGGAAGCGAAGCCTGTTATTTTTAGATTTGCATTGTTTAATGCAACCACTGTGATGTTAGAAGTATTATCTACTTTTCCTTGAAAATATCTTTGGTAATTGCCATTCCAAATAGAAATATTAGAATCATTACTTAAACTGTTAAGTAAACTGATGCGTTCAGTTAAAATAGGTTTTAGACAATCAACTGTATCACAACGGTCACTCACTGATTTTAGCCACGTAAATTGCCAATTTTTTATAAAAGACTTATCTTTTGCATCACTTAGAGCTATTTTGTAACTGGCATTTAATTGATAATCAAGCAGTGATAATTCTGAACTTTCACAAATTAGTTTTTCCATTCTGGCTTTCGCCTTACTACAGTCAAAACTTGGGCCATTGCTGACTTCGGGAACTTTTTTCTCTAATTCAACTAATGTTGGCTTTGCTATATCCTGATTATTTAAAGCTACAGGGGAAGCAATTAATTGCTTTTCATTTGATTCAGATACCTTTTTGTTTATATACTCTTCCAGTTTTATTGAAAGATCACCATCCATAGTCTTTACTATAAGACGCCATTTTTCAGCGTCAAATTGCTCCTGTGACACTTCAAAAACTTCAGATCCAGTAACTGTTATTCCAGGATTCGTATCGCTAAGTGTTTTTTGTGTGTCATTTGATTGAGATGCATACGCAATTGAGGCACCCAGATCATTATCATATTTAGCCCCATTTGAATCTAATAAGCTTAGTGTAGGGGCATTGAACATATTAATAGGTTTAGAGGAAATGTTTTTATATTTCCACTTAATAGCAACAAAAAGACCTCCGTCTGCAGCTTTTTCATTAAAAATAATACCGCCAACATTAGTTAAAAACTTTACTGAATTAATTGTAACTTCAAAAGTTTCATTTTTAATAGTTTCCCCAATGTTAAAGCTTTGTGCTGTAGAGTCATGTCTTGGTTTATTAGCCTGTTCAATGAT
>CAIPJU010000455.1 GCA_903865465.1 uncultured Bacteroidota bacterium | reverse complement strand
TTGACTTTTTAAAAAGCAAAAACATTATAAGCACTTACCATTATTTTCACAATCAAGTCCAGGGACAGGAAAAAGATCCTACTCTCTTTATGCAACGAAAGAAAGACCGGCCTTTTCATATTGATTTTTGCTTTGCCTCTACAAGCCTGATTGATAAATTAATAAATGTTGAAATTGGTTCTTACGAAGCCTGGACAAAACATAGTGATCATAAACCATTGATGGTAACGTTTAACATTTGAGTAGTCGCATCTTTTCCAAGCAAAGGCAAGAGATTATTTCAAATCTTCGATTCTCACTATTGCATTCTGGCAAATATGCATTATCTCCTCAAAGTAGGTAGATTGTTTGACTCTGGATTAAAGTGTCTAAATAATAAAACAGTCATGTCAGAAATGAAACTTTGCAGGAATGTTTTAATCGACAAATGCCAATGCACAGTTTTCGATAAGTAGTAATACTCAGAATTTGGCAACAAGGGGAAAAAACTGTTTTCACACACACCATATATGTGTTTCCCCCTTCCGCCGGAGTATACTCACCCCTTTATTAATTTTCTCTTAGTGATTTAAATTAGTTCTCTTAATAACTGATTATATTACAATCATTAGTTTGATTAAAATATAATCATGTGCACAAAATATGTTTTGGCAAGTGAGCTATCATGCATAGAAACTCGATTTAATGTCCGGATAAGTTCAAGTGGCATTCCGATTCCTAAATTGTATTCTTTTTCAACTGTGGATTACTCCTATGTCATCACCAGCGAGAATCCTCATGAATTGCAGGTTTTAAAATTCGGAATGACACCGTTTTATGCTACTCAACCGATGGATATAATCAATGCCAGAGCTGAAGGAGACAAGAATATAAGAAACGATCCCTCCTACAATGGTTCAATGGCCATCTTCCTACAGACAGCTTTTAAAAAACCTATTCAGTCTCAGAGGTGCCTGGTTATTACTGATGCCTATTATGAATGGTCGGACCGGAATAAGCCTTATTTGGTTTACCTGCAGAACCGGAACAGGCCATTTACCATTGCCGGAATCTACGACCGGTGGATTAATCCGGAATCAAAGGAGATCGTTGAATCATTCGCGATAATAACCACAGTTGCCAATAGTATGTTGCAAAGTATCGGAGTTAAACGAATGCCAGTCATCCTTTCAAGATCAAATGAATCTCAATGGATAAAAGCTTCGAATCATCTTTCAGATGTCTTAAGGCTTTTAACTCCTTATCCTGCTGAAAAAATGAATGCTTATCCTGTTTCTGAATTGGTCAATATTGAGGGTTTGAATATACCGTCGATGTTGAATCCGGTTGGAGAGAAACTACAGGTTGAAATTATTCCGGTGAGAGTGGAAGGGGGATACCGGGCACATAAGCAGAAAGGCACTTCTGATAAGCCGTGGTTTGAGAATAAATAAGAGAATGTACCAAAGATGAGAACAGTGTTTAATAACCACGGAATGTCCAAATATGATTAGGATTCAATTAATAATAGATTATCCCAATTCCCTTTATTCCAGTTCTCTTCCTGTCCACTTTCTGAATAAAATCGTTTATAAAAAAGAATAATTTCGTTCTTAAAATCAGGATGAATTTCGAGGGGATGGAGGTGAAAAATAGGGAACTTCTCAATTAAACTCTCCATTGCCTGAGCAAACGAAGTGAATACATCTGATTTCGATTTTAACTCCTCTAATGTCAAATCAGGA
>CAIPJU010000454.1 GCA_903865465.1 uncultured Bacteroidota bacterium | reverse complement strand
TCAAGGTAGTATTGATTCGGATGTAATTAATCAGATTCTTGATAAGGTTGAAGAAAAAGTAGTTTTAGAAAAAGAGCAGTCAAGGCTTAGGAAAAAGATTTATAATGTACTTGTTGAGAGCCTTCAGAATCTTTACCATCACGCCGACCCCGTTCCTGAAGATTTTGAAGATAAGGATGCTGAGAGATACGGATTGTTGGTTGTAAGTAAAGTTGAAAAGGGGTATAAGATTATTACAGGTAACTTCGTTTTACAGGAAAATGTTGAGAAACTGGAAGAGAAAGTAAAGCGTATAAACAGGTCAAGTCAGGAAGAGATCAGGGAGCTTTATAAGTTCATTCTAAACCATCAGAGAATTTCTGCAAAAGGCGGTGGCGGACTCGGGCTGGTTGATATAGCACGTAAGACCGGACACAAGCTTGAATATAAATTTTTGAAATATAATGACAGATTTTCGTTTTTCTATCTGGAAATTATGGTTAGCGATGACAATTAGAAAAAATAATATATATAAAGTATGGAACCGATCATTATAGAAGGGACACCCAAGACTCCCTCAGTTTTATTTGATGATGCCAGGGGGATTTTTGAAATAAAAGGACGCTCAATTCCCGAAAATTCAGTGGAGTTTTATAAACCACTTGTTGACTGGCTTGAGCTTTACAAGGAATCCCCTCTCGGAAAAACTGTTGTTGATATTAAACTCGAATATTTTAATACCAGCTCATCAAAATGTATTCTTGATGTTTTCAAGAAGCTCGAAGCAATCCATAAGGCAAAAAATGAGGTCGAGGTAAACTGGTATTATGAGGAGGATGATGAGGATATGCTCGAAGCCGGTGAAGATTATGAATCAATAATCAGGGTACCATTCAAGATGATCGAAATAGTAGAGTAATTTAATAAGCGGATCTCCGGTATCATTTTAAAAAAGAGAGGGCTGACTCATTAGATTCAGCCCTCTCTTTTTTTTATGATTATTTTATCCCGAGTGTAAACTCCTGCTGCTTAGCTCACCTGCTTTATCGAGAATTCTCTTAAGCAGACGGAAATATAACATGGAATAGAGGAGAAAAGTAAATATCCAAAGAACCAAAAGGTTGACCCATAATGTGTTTATAGGTACGCCAAAGATCTTTTTGACAGGAGCATAGAAATGCGCCCTGATAAAACTGTACTCAGGAACTTTATAGATGGGATCCATTTTCTGAACGAGTCTCTCATTATATTCAACTATCTTAATATCCTCGTTTTTCCCGGTTACAAACTCTTCAAGCGAATTGTTATAGTAATTCATTTTCAGGGCATGGAATTGATCCCGGTTTTCCTTTTCAAGGCTGCTTATTATCGAATCTTTTCTGTTGTCGGCAATATTATAATAGTTCACATAATAACTTCTAAGTGCCTCAAGATATTGCAGAGAGGCGTTTAGTATGGCTGGAGTTATTTTTTCAGGAGTCAGGGAGTCGAGGTAATCGAATCGTACTTCAGGAACTTCGGCTGTCATCTTCATGAATTCATTTGAAACAATAGTAAGGTCATGCGCAAATCCTGATGCAGGTGTGCCATTATTCAATCCTTCGAGAATATTATCAACTTTTCCCTTAATTGTAACATGCCAGTAACTTTTCATGAATGTACTCTTGCTTTTGGCTTTATCGAGATAATAGAATGGCGATTCGTATTTGTTGTTAACAAATTGGTTGACCGCAAGAGCTTCATAGCCCCACCTGGCGGTAAACAATTCACCATATAACGGAATTGCGACTGGAGAAGAGATGTTGGGATTAAGCTTTTCGAACCTCACAATAATACCGCTGAGAATAATTTGTGGAATCACAAGGAAGGGTATCAGAATATATATTGTAACCACGGCTTTGAAACTATCGGATATTAAAAGTCCGAACATATTTGCACCGGCCCAGCACGAGAAAAGGACCAGCCAGTATTCAAAAGTCATTCCCCTGATACCGATAATCGTATTACCTATTAATACAAAAGTAAAGGCTTGTATTGCAGAAATAGCAAATTGTACAGTCACTTTCGACATCAGGTAACTATTCCAGCTGAGATTTAGAAAAGCCTCCCTTTTAAGTATTTTTCTGTCCTTGATTATCTCTTCCGCGCTTACTGTGAGCCCCATAAAGATGGCAACAATGACCGACATGAAGATATAAACAGGCAGGTTGCTGTTTTCATAAAAGGTATAATGAGGTTTTTTAGCGCTCTCATCGAAATACCTTATCAGGAATGCCATGAAAAATGCGAGAACCGGCGCTTCAAGCAGAGTTATAAGCAGATACTGGGTATCAGCAAGCTTTGACAACAGATCCCTTCTTGTAAATACCAGGAACTGCCCCAATCTGCCTGGTCTTTTAAAATTAATCTCAGGTAAACCAGAGGCTGTTGCCAGTTTCTCTTCAGGTTTCTCCTTTCTGAAACTGTTGAACCAGTCATCAGGGGAGATTCTTCTTGTCTCTGTGGGCTGGCCGCTCTCGGTAAATACTTTAGTTTCAACAATATTGAAAATCTGTTCAGGGTTCACGTTACCACATACATGGCATTCGCTTGCATTATAGTTTGCCTGATCCATCTTCCTTTTAAAATACTCAATCGATTCAATGGGGTTACCATCGTAAATAAGGTAACCTCCCTTATCG
>CAIPJU010000453.1 GCA_903865465.1 uncultured Bacteroidota bacterium | reverse complement strand
CCATAGCCGATCCAAAAACTCCGTGCCCCAATATTGATATTTTCATCCCAGTAGTAAAATTTTATAAATAATTTTTTGTTTTATTCGACTTTATATTATAAGTAATTCTTTTTTCATCATATTTTATTATTAAAAAAATTTACTACGGGACAAGTATATTAATACTTTAAAGCAAGTGTAATTATATGATCAATGAATGTAGGCACATCAGAACCTACAGCATTTAACATCTTCGGAATCAAAGATTCATCAGTAAGACCAGGCAAAGTATTGACCTCTAGTGCGTATATCCCCTTCTTTGGATGAACGATGAAGTCACTCCTAGAATAGTGATCTAGATTAAGTCCTGTGTGTATAAGTCCTGCAAGTCTTGAGAGTTCCTCCTTCTCTATATTGCTGAAATTACCAGGACAAACTTCTTCTGACACTCCTGTGTACTTGGCTTCGAAATCAAAAAAACTTTTATTCTTCGGTATTCTTATCTCAATTGTAGGAAGTACATAGACAGACTTGTCTCTAAAATTATTGATTACTCCTATAGTAGCCTCCTTCCCTTCTATAACTTCTTCAACTAAAATATCGGTCTCCATATTGATACCTTCTAAGAAAGCATTTACAAGATCTACATAAGTCTTGCATATTCTCATACCAACAGATGAACCTCCAGAGAGAGGCTTCAATATCCAAGGCGGAGACAATTTATCATGAATCTTTTTAGACATTGATACAGCATAAGAATCGACAGGTCCATCTTCTTCTTCGTATTTTGGTACAGCTAAATAGTTTGGAGTTTTTATTCCAAGTTTTGAGAACTGTTCCTTAGCTAATACTTTATTGTATCCAAGAGATGAAGCAAAAGCACTCGAGCCAGTATAAGGGATCTTCCATTGATCGAGTATCTGCTGTACCTTTCCATCTTCACCAAAGTCTCCATGTAGTGCATTGAAAATAACATCTACAGAATGAAAAACATCTGAAATAGAAACAGGCTTACCACTGATATGCCAAGTGCCTTCTTTGTCTATCAATATATCTATCGCTTTATATTTATTATTCAACTTGTCACTCCTCAGATGAGAAAGGACATTACTCCCAGTCTTGAGAGATACTTCATATTCAGAGCTTATACCACCACGAATAACTCCAACTTTTATCATATCAGAATATTATATCAAGAAACGAAAATAATTGAAATCAAAAAAAAGGCCAGCAAAATGCCGGCCTTCATTATCTATTATCAAATTTTAAAACTTTGGAATAAACATTCCTGTTTTTCTCGCATAGTCTCTATAGTTTTGACCCCAGAGATCTGTCATCTGAATTTCTTCCAGCATACAGTCGATATACCATAGGGGAATAAACATTATCATAAAAAAGAACCAAAAACCTGAGAAAAATACAAATCCTAATCCAAATAACAAAATGTACATTGAAACATACATAGGATGCCTAACATACTTATAGGGTCCATCTGTCACAAGCTCCTTTGTAAACATCGGCTTTGCCAATTTATAAAAAGTAACAACAAGACAGTAAAAACCCCAGATAGTTAATATAATTCCGATAATCAGAAACAAATTATTACTGGTTGTAATCGGACCACCAAAAAAGATGATCTCAAAACCAAGAAGAATCGTCAGCTCTATTACCCAAAGTAGTCTCGGTAAAATCTCAATCAAAATGTGCTTAGTTTTCATAATTATATTTTATTAATTTATGGTTTGTTATACCTTACAAGATATCTTACATTATGTCAATATTTATCTACATTCAAACAAAAAAAGACCCAGCAATTGCCGGGTCTTTTGAGTAGGCTATTTTTTAGCCTCCTTTAATTATTTTTTTAATGCCTGAAGTTAGTTCTGCGTGTAGAGGACCATATGGTTCCCAAGCAATACCCATCTTCTTCAGATCAAAACAACGTACAATAGTTCCCCCTGGTTTCCCTTTTTCAAAACCTACAACATATATCAGGTCAGCTAATTCAACTGCCAGATGTATATCGTGGGTAGAAAAAATGATTGTACCAAGTTCACTTGTTTGAGTTATCATCTCGAATGATTTTTTAACGTCATCTATATTTCTCACATCAAGCCCGGAGAACGGTTCATCAAATATAAGCATATGGTGAGAGCACAAAAGTTGTTCAATGATTGCAACTCTTTGCCTTTGTCCACCAGAAAGCGGTTTCTTTGATAAATTCCTCTGTTCTTTTAAATTCCATGATTCAATAAATTCATCAACTTTTTTCGAGCGTTCATTTTTTGGAATACCTCCTTGCTCTGCAGCAAGCATAAGCATTTTTTGAACAGTTTGATTTCTCGAAAGAGGATAAGTCTGCTGGACGTATCCAACATCACCCGGATCAACCAGCTTGAATGTACCATCATTTTTATATTCATTTGGAATAGTGATGGTCCCAGTAGTTGGTTTGATGATACCTGCAATAAGCTTAAACAAGGTAGATTTTCCACTACCAGATTCACCAACGACGGCTATGGTCTGACCTTGAATTCGATCTGGCCTTATTACATCGTAAATTACAAATGGTTTTTCCGGTGTTCCAATGTCTCGTAGAATTAACTTTCCGTTAAATGACTTAGAGACTCCTTCTATTGTGAGAAGGGGGTTAGTTTCTGTATAACTGTTCATATTTACCTTATTTTTTTGTTTGCAGGAAATTGCTTGTAAATTGATTTCAATGATTCATCAAGTATGATACCTATAACGAGTATTGTTAACTCAAGAGCAAAAACTTTTGGGAAATTTAGTCCACGAGTTGTATCTACCATTAAGGCACCAATACCACCTTGTGATTTATCCATTGCTTCAACAGACACAATCATCATGAATGTCATAGACAAATTAAGTCGTATAACTTCAATAAGATAATCAAGCCTATCTAAAATAATGACTTCCCACAAGATTCTCCATTCACTCATCCTCTCAGCTCTTCTACGGATAATATCCTCTTCAGGAATATCATCCAGAATACTAATAAGTGCACTAACAAAATAGAATGACATAAAAACAACTAACAATGTTATCTGCAGTGGTCTTCCTCCTCCTGTTTGTAATGCAAGAAATAGCGTAAATCCCTGTATTGGGTTATAACGCAATTTCGTTATCAAGTAACCGAGCGGCTTAAAGAACGGAAGTCGTGTAGCATAAGCAACGAGACTGGAGAGCACTATACTAATCAGTGTTGCAATACCACACAAACCAAGTGAGGATGTGATATGCCAGAAAAGCCCACCTTTCCACATTTCTACCCATGCGCCAAGCACTTCTCCCAGATTTGGAACAAATGATTGTTTTGGCACAAAGAACATCCAAGCAAAAAGCAAAATTGCTAATTGCGTAGAACCTACAGAAAGCATTACATTTCTACTTACCTCTTCGAGAGGTGTAAATAACTTTTTTACTGTTTTCAATTTTAAAGTTTTTAGAAGTGAAACAATAGAGGCGCTCTTTTGGAGCGCCTCTTTTTTATTTTTCTGAAAGAAATGATTATTCCATGAGAGTAATTACTACTCTACGGTTTTGTTTTCTTCCAGCTTCGGTCGCATTTGAAGCAACAGGAACTTTATCACCTTCTCCATCTGTAGAAAACTTTTCAGTTGAAAAAGTATGATTTGAAAAATCAATAAGCTTTTGCTTTACAGCTTTTGCACGAAGTAATGACAAAACAAGATTTTTGTCAGAGTTTCCGGTATCATCCGTATGTCCAACGATTTCAAGTCTGGAGTTCTCACTAGCGGTATTAACCAAGTTAAACAATACACGGAGTTCTGCTTCACCTTCTGGTGTAATAGTAGCTTTGCCACTATCAAATACAATATTCCATGATCGTTTTCCAACAACAACACCTTTATTATCTGCATAGTTAGGTTTTGTTGTCTGACCACTTTCAATGTTAACCGCTTGTAAATAACTCAAATCAGTAACCTCTTCATAAGGTGTAACTTTTCCAACATTTCCTTTGAAGTCGCAAGGATTTAAAACCTCAAGAACTCCATTGAAATAGTCAAATACACTCTTATAGTAATTATTACCACCTTTTATCCCAAAATATTTTAGATTATCTGCTAAATTGGCCATTTGTGACCCACCAGCAGAAACAGTAACACCTGCTACATTTTGCATCGTACCACCACCTGGTTTGGAAAATTTATACCAATCCTCTGCAGTTTCTGACGCATCTGATGCATTAGTGTTAAATACATTTACAGCAATTTTAGATGCGTATCTGTACCATCCATCATTTTGTTTAATTTGGTTGGTAGCTGTTAATGTTGCACTAAGGAATTTTACAACCATATCGCGGTTATCTTTCATCCATTTGTCACAACCTACAATAACGCAAGCCATTTGGTTTGGATATTGTATAGTTGATACAACCTTAACGATGTTAAACTTCTGGAATGCCTGGCGATCACCTGGGAACCATGTAGCTGCACCTGAAACGGTAACTTCTACAATTTTTCCAGTCAACTCACCTTTAGAATTCTTTTCTTTAAGTTTAACAGTCTGTCCAATTTGTTGTACAGCCAGAAGGAAATTTCCTTCTGTTGCAGGAATAAAGTTAACGGCATTTGCATCATAAGTCGTAGGATCTGGATTTACATCCATTTTATTATCTCCGCTAGCAAAACGTACATTTAGCAAGTGATCACCGTCTCCGATAACAGCTGCAATTAATGCACCTTTCATTAGTTGATGGTTATTGAACCATTCAATTGGACCTACAACACAATCTTCTCCCTTACTAAATCCAGCAATTCCAATTACCTTTAGCTTAAATGGTTCACCACATGTTTTAACGATAAGTTTATTCTCCGCGGGAATATAGCTCGTTGCGCCATCGCCCATCATTGTAGTAAAACAAACGCCTTCGGTCGGATTCTTTTCACCTTTAGCAAATCTGTTGATAAAAAGCAATTGTTCACGCTTCATGTCATCCACAGAATTATTCGTGATAATACGGACATTAAGACCATACTTATCCATCAATGAACCCTTCATCGTTTTCAATCCACCATTTGCGCAAGGAATTCCTATGTTAGCAAACCAGATCCAGTTCATTATG
>CAIPJU010000452.1 GCA_903865465.1 uncultured Bacteroidota bacterium | reverse complement strand
GCTCACTTATAAAGCCACCCGATCTTATGCTATATCTGCGGGCTTCCGTTCCGACTCTTGTAAACCAGATACAGAAACGGGGCAGGGAATATGAAAGCTCAATCCGTATTGATTACCTGAAGAGACTCAATGAGCGTTATGAGGCGTGGATAGAATCATATAAGCTTGGAAAGATACTTATCATTGAGGCTGACCACTACAACTTCCCGAACAATAAAGACCATCTCAGCGAGGTCATAGATAAAATAAATGCTGAGCTGCATGGTCTATTTTAGGCCTGGTAAAGAGCATTGATTATCCTTTTTTTAACCGCAGAGTACGTAAAGAAATAGCAAAGTCCGCAAAGTGTTGATTATTTTCATAATACCTTTGCGAACTTTGCTTTGGCTCAGCGTCCTTTGCGGTTAGAGGATCTCCGCATTTCCTGCTTTAATCAGTATTGCATTATTTGGCTTCAGGTTTAGGTGCGGGAGTGAGATCAACCTGAACATAACTCTTGGTATTCAGATACTTATTCCCAATTTTCTTAATATCGGCTGCTGTAATGGAATTAACGAAGTTCTTATATTCGTCAAGCGAAAGCATATTATCGCCGAAAAGGAAATGGTTCTGAAGGAAGTTGATCCAGAAGCCGTTCTCTTTCACTTTTGTTTCACGGTCGCGGATAAGAGTCTCCTTCACCTTGTTAAGGTCAACCTCTTTTGGACCCCTGGTTTTGATGGTATCCATTTCAGCAAGAAGGGTCTTCGAAAGTTTCCCTATGTTGTCGGGATTACAGCCCCAGGTTGACTGAATTGTAAAGGTAGGTTTCGGCAGTTTCGAAGCACTTCCGCTTACACTGACTCCATACACTCCACCCTGTTCCTCGCGCATTGATTCCCTGCATTTAATCGACAGTATATTCATCATCATCGAGAAGCACTGGCGGTCCTTATCCTGCCATTTGAAATCACCTTTCCAGACCATTGCAACGGAGCTCTGGGGTTCTGAGTTTTTAGGGACATCAACTGTCAGCAAACCCTTAGGGAATCCCGGAGTCACATCTTTCCATGTCTCTTTCCTGTTTACCGATGGAAGTCCTCCAATATATTTTTCAAGCATTGGGATCACATCATCGATTTTAAAGTTACCAACCATCATGTATGTGAAATCGCTTGCGTCGGCAAAACGGTCTTTAAAGATACTAATCGACCTGTCGAGGTTTACCTCGTTGAGCTGAGCTTCAGAAGGAACTGCAACAACCCGGGGTGAATTCATGGAGACAATTTTTGAAAGAGTATCCTGAAAAATAACCTGAGGATTAGCCCTCATTGGCTTGATCATGTTATGAAGACGTGAGAGAAAGGCATTGAAGGCGCTTTCATCGCGGCGCGTTTTGGTAAAATAAAGATAATTGAGCTGCAGCATGGTTTCGAGATCTTTCGGTGAACAGCTGCCGGATACTCCTTCGCGAAGCTCGCTGATGTACGGAGTAAGTTTTGCAGTATTTCCTGAAAGCTTCTTCTGCAGACCAATAAAGTCATAGGATCCGAGTCCGCTCTGGCTAATTATTGAAGTTGCCAGGGTAGCTGACATCACATCGCCATCGGGATAAAGAGAAAGACCACCGGGGCTGTATGCTGAAAGGAGGATCTCATCATTCTTGAAATCAGTCGATTTTAAGATCATGTGAACGCCATTTCCAAAAGTCAGTTCGGTAAATCCCGATTTTGTATCATCGCTTCTCTTTACAACTTTGGTTGCAGCAGGCATTTCAGCAAGAAGCGGGGCATCGGAAACTTTATCAACATAAGCTTCTATCTTCTTTGATTTAACAGCCTTTATGATATCCTTTATGTCACTCTCGGTGGGAACTTTAACACCCTCTTTATCCTGAGCGGTTATTAAAGCTGCCATGTTATCGTCCGATTGCCAGCTTTTTCCAAGTTTATTAATCTCGTCAAGTGATATTCCCGGAAGGAAGTCCTTTACTATTTCAAACTCATTTTTAATTCCGGGGATACATTCCCTATCGAGGAAATTTCTTATAAATTCATCGGCATATGAGGCTGACTCAGTTTTGTCGGCTTCTTTTGCCATCTTTTCATAATTAGAGATCATATCTTTCTTTTCGCGGTCGAGTTCAGTAGCCGTAAATCCAAACTGGTTGGCCCTTTCGTTCTCAGTTAAGATAACATCGAGGCTTTTTCCCATCTGATTCTCCTTTGCGCCTACCGACAGCTGATAGACATCGACTGTACGTCCGATGAAGGCACCATATCCGGAGTAGCCATATAAAAACGGAGATTCCGGTTTCTGGGCGATTTCCTGGAGACGATTATTCAGCATTCCGGAATACAAGGTTCTCATGAGCTGATTCCTGTAATCGCCGAATGTTGAATTATCGGCCTTAGGATGTTTATAGAATATTGTTGCGTTAAAGCCGGTAGCTTCCTTGTCGGTAACTACACTGATGAGAGGTTCACTGTTGCCGGGAATAGGGAATTCAACTCTTGCAGGAGGATTAAGGGCTTTGGGGACCCTGTTGAAATACTCTTTTATTTTAGCTTCTGCCAGAGCTGGATCGATGTCTCCAACTACAACAACAGCCATCAGGTCGGGTCTGTACCACGATTTGTAAAACGCCCTAAGGGTGTCGTGAGGGAAATTCTTTATTATGTCGATCTTGCCGATTGGAATTCTGTCGGCGTATTTTGAACCTTTCAGCAGTACAGGGATATATTTCTGCTGCATACGCTCTTCAGCTCCGAGGCCCAGGCGCCACTCTTCAGTAATGACTCCTCTTTCCTTATCTATCTCCGTGTCGTCCATGCTTACCTGATGTGACCAGTCCTCAAGCACCTGGAAACCCCTGTTTATCCATTCGATGCTGTCGGTGGGAACTTTCAGCATATAGATAGTCTGATCGAAACTGGTATAGGCATTGAGTTCGGCTCCGAACTTCACTCCCATCTCCTCGAGCATATCGACTATTTTATTGCTGGGGAAATTTTTTGTTCCATTGAAACACATATGTTCCATGAAGTGGGCCAGGCCCTGCTGGTTATCATCTTCACAAACAGAACCTGCATTTACCGCTAGCCTGAGTTCCATCCTCTTCTCGGGTTTTTTATTAGCCTTGATATAGTAAGTCATACCATTATCGAGCTTGCCGATTCTGATATTAGGATCGGGAGGAATAGGCTTATTAAGATCGGAGATCTGGGCTGAGACTGCCGAAAAGACAAATCCGCTCAGAACAATAATCATAAGTAGTTTTAAATTTTTCATCATAGTTTAATTTAGAATTTAATGGTGCAATATATCAACGTCCCATAAGTAAAATCAACAGGGACTTTGTGAAATGTATAAAAAGGGTTGGTTTCACAAATCAATTTCAGAAACAATTAATATTAGACCAGGATAAAAACGGATAAATGAAATTCTGTTGAGCACGTTAAAATTATTGAGAAAGTTTTATCACAAGTAAAATTAAGCAATATTTTTAATATGGACCAATTTTCCTAACACTTCACCAACGTGAAGACTGGAAGATAGTTGTGAAAACCATTATTTTTATGAAACATTTAACTTTTTATAGCCATTGACTGATTGATCATTATAATTTTAACATTAACTTTCATTTTTAAAAATCATTTATTGAAATGAGTTCAAACCGGAGAGATTTTATAAGGACAGCATCAGTGCTGGCAGCAGGCAGCATGATACCAGGGGAAGCGCTTTTTAACAGCCGTAAACTGGTTGCTTCTTCCGACAAGATAAGGGTTGGTCTGATCGGGGCCAACGGGATGGGTTTCAACGATCTGACCTCTTTCCTGAAGAATCCTGAAGTTGAATGCATTGCACTTTGTGATATCGACCGTAATGTTCTCAACAAACGGACTGATGATCTGGCAAAGCTTGGTTTTGCGCGTCCAAAGCTGTATGTCGATTACCGTAAGATGCTCGAAAACAAAGATATCGATGTTGCCATTATCGGCACGCCCGATCACTGGCACTGCCTCATCCTCGTTGAAGCTCTCGAAGCAGGAAAACATGCTTACGTTGAAAAACCAATTGGCAACTCTATTGCGGAGATCAACATCATGCAGAAAGCTGTTAAAAAGCAGGGGAAGATAGTACAGGTGGGGCAATGGCAGAGAAGCCAGCCTCATTTCGTTGATGCAGTAAACTACCTGAAATCGGGAAAACTCGGACGTATAAGGACCTGTAAGGCATGGTCGTATGTCGATTGGAAGGGGGCTGTCCCAAAGGTTCCCGACACTCCGGTCCCTGAGGGCGTTGATTATGACATGTGGCTCGGACCCGCACAGAAGCGTCCGTTCAATAAAAATCGCTTTCATTTCACCTTCAGATGGTTCTGGGATTATGCAGGCGGACTCATGACCGACTGGGGAGTTCATCTTATCGATTACATCCTGTATGGAATGGGGCGTTCGGTTCCCGAATCGGTAATGGCCATCGGAGGGAAATATGCCTTCCCTGACGATGCCATGGAGACACCAGATACTATGACAGCAGTATATGATTTCAAAGATTTTACAATGATATGGGAGCAGACTATCGGGATCGGACTGGGCAACTGGAAACGACCTCATGGCATGTCGTATATCGGAGAAAACGGAACACTTGTTCTCGACAGGAACGGTTGGGAGGTATTTCCCGAGAAAACCAGGATAGAACCAGTGCCTCTTCAGAAGAATATCGGAGTCGGGCTCGACATTCATGTCAGGAACTTTCTCGACTGCATGAAGGATAACACTCCCCAAAAGCTTAACGCAGGCATTAACGTAGGAAGGGATGTTGCCCTGGTTGCACAGATGGGAAACATAGCCTACAGGACAGGGGAAAAAGTTTTCTGGGACGATGCGAAGCAGGAATTCAAAACATCAGCTCCAAATAAACTGATTGTTCCCGAGTATCATAATGGCTGGAAATTGCCAAACTATTAGATTTTCTTATTTCACCTCTGCATCCGTGAAGGGGCTGTTATATACGTCGTAGAGGTAACCTGTTTCGGAACCGATAGCCATTTTGTATTTTCCCGCCGGCAGATCTTCGAGGGTAAAGCTGCAATCTAATTTAAGTGTATCATTTACATTTAATATTGAAACAGAGGCAGGAAGTTCAAGGTTCTTTTTAACTTCCCGGTAACCGTTTTTAAGAAATGATATCTGGAAAACAACAGGCAATTCCTGATGTCGCAGGTTAATGGGAAAAGGATAAGGATTAAATATCTTAAGATGTATAGTATCGGAAGCAGTAGCAGAGAATGCATAGCTCTTCCTCTCCAGGATTACACACTCCTTCTGAAGTGACTGAAAATCCTTAATTACTTTGACATAAGTTGAATCGCCCCATGGAAATTTAACCTTTGTAAAATTTTCAGTAATATAATCATTCAGGTAATGCGGAACATATAAGATCTCCTTCCCGTGAACCTTCTCCTCAAAATTCCAGATATCATATTGTGTTTTCCTGTAATTCAGGTTATTCAGGCTTAGAGCAAACCTTCCCGTGTAGAATGTATATTCCGAAGGTTCCTGGTACGAATTGGTGAATATTACCGGCCTGTCGCCAGCAAGTCGTGCAATGGCATCTTCCCTTTTCCGGGTATTGTGATACTCCTTTTTAAGGAAGTGGACCGGTAAAAAATCGATCATAAAAGCTATCCGGGCAAACAAAATCAGAGGGATGAAAAAAATTGCAGTATTTCGCAGATACTTCCCTTCAGCCGAATGAAAATCAAGGCTATTGAAAAGAATAATTATCATAGGCACAGTTATGATCGCAGTCCACTGAGGTTCGATATGATAACGGAAGCTTTGGATAAAAAAGAAGATGATGAACCCAACAAGGATGAAAACAAGTGTCTTTTCGAAGGATGTAAAGACCTTTTTCCTGAAAACAAACAAAAGAGTCAGGGGGAAGATGAGAGGATTATGAATAAGGAGCAGATTCAGAAGATAATCGGGTATATTGCCCGGATTAAAGCCCGATACTCTTTCGACAAGGTGGAACCTGAGTGATGGGAAACCGTTTACAAACTGCCAGTTAATATGAGGGAGGAAAAGGACAAGGGCAAGAACAGCTGAAAAATAGAACCAGGGAGTTCTGAGAAGGCGAAGATTTGAAAGGATAACAAATATGATAAGGAGCGCGCCATGGTATTTGCTATACATCAGGGCTGCCATTGAGATTCCCAGAAGGAAGGCGGTTTGAAATTTATCCTGACCGGAGAACTTTTTAAATGCCAGAAGGAAGAGAGCTGTAAAAAGAAGAAGAGGCGAGTCGGGTGTAGCCATGAATCCGAAAATATGGAACAGAGGCAGAGTTCCGGCCAGCATAATGAAGATCCACTCTGCTCCTGCTTTTCCCCTTTTTCCGTTATTGGTCAGTGCCCAGACAACAACAAGTGAAACAGCTGAAGAAATCACAGAGATAAGTCTTACGCCAAGTTCGTTATGAAAGATGAAATATCCGATCCTGATCATCAGGGCTATCATTGGCGGGTGGTCGAAATAGCCCCAGGCAAGGTATTTTGAATACATCCAGTAATAGGCTTCATCGTGGTTCAGGGGTGTAAAGGCAGCCTGAAGCAGGTTAAGAATAATCCAGCCAATCAGGAAGCAGGTCAGGGTTTTTGCCGGACGGGATATATCGGACAACTTTATCATTCCGAAAATATTGATTCAACTTTTAAAAAGATCTGCCGATGTAAATGTAATATTAACATTAGTATTTTGGTCACATGTTTCGCTGACATATTCAAAAGGCTAATATCGCGGATACCTGGTTTGGAATCAAATTGGATTAATTTGTTCAATCAATTATGGAACAACAATTCCGGATTAAACAAAAAATGCTTATATTGTTTCTGCTCCGCATATAAAAGGTTAGTAATAAGCATAATATACTTAACTATTTATGATTTAAATTCTTATGCTTATGTGGCTGACGGGGCGGAAGCGTATTTTGAAGAGAGACAATGTTGATTACTGAATGAAGAATCCTTTAGAAAATATACTGTCCAAATAACAAAAAACCT
>CAIPJU010000451.1 GCA_903865465.1 uncultured Bacteroidota bacterium | reverse complement strand
CAAGAAGAATCAATATAAACGTCTCTATTCCACGAATGATACTAATTTTATACTTATCGATGAGGCACTAAAGGATGATTACAGACTTGTAAACCTGGCCGAAAATTATAGTCCTGCTGACCAGGTTATTACCTTGGCTCCTGGAATAAACAAGGTAATAAGAAAAGAATCATTATCAACAATTATCAATGCAGCTATTTTCACTGATGCCATGGGCTTGAACAGCTCTCAACCAAATGGATTAATCCAGACTGAGATTAGCCACCGATTCTACTTAAACAGAAAAACAATGCCTTTGGTATCAAATAAAAGATGTTTTAATTATTGGGGATTTTTCGAGAGCTTCAGACCAAAAGTTATCTTCTCTAAACTTGAGAGCAATAAAAAAGATTTGGAACTGGGATTATTGAAATATAATGGAAATAACATCTTATATCTTAAGGCTATTGATATCCTGAGACAAAGTTCATGGTCATCAGGAATTGATTTGGATATAATATTTCTCGGTGTCCCCACAATTCACTCGATGTTCTATTTTGATTTGGGGGCATATATTTATACTGTGCCTTTGAAACTCCCCCAGTTAGACAGTTCTGCGTTAAAATTATTTCATGATATCAACTACGACAGTGATATGAAGTTCAATAAAACGTTTATTACCTTGTTTCCGGAAGTCTATTGGGTCATTAATCCTCATCCACGGTTTCAACTTGCCAACAGCCTCAGATATCTCACAATATTCAATGGTTCCGAAGACTTTAAGATTGTATCTGATCTGAACAGATTCCAAAAAAATGGGACTGCCAAAGGTACTGCAGGTATAGTGAATTATAAATTCATGGCCTCAATGAGGTTGAGTGATAAGGCAAACGGAACCATTTTTTTCAGGAGTCTATATAGTTTTGTTCTGTCTGCTCCTTCTCTGAACTACTTTCAAGCCCAATTGGGATACTCCTTCGATATATTTGGAAGTAAGGTGCCCCCTCCTGTTAAACCATTCGACAGATTACAATAATGACTCTTATTGATAAGGATTACTCATTTTGAATAATATAGGGTTAATATGGCTAATAAGGTTTTAACAAATATCCTGGATATCAGAATCGACAATTTCGATCGGCAGGATGCTAAATGTTCCAGATTCAATATTGATAAAGAGAATTTTGAAAACGATCATCACAAGGTTAATACTTCCAGGTATTTGAAGTTGCACACTTCACTTATTGGTGAAGAATCTCCTGAGATAATTGATCTCCCGGTTAGTTATATCAGCGATCCGGCAAAGACCTATCGTTATGACTGGCTTTTTGGAATTTCCTGTTTCCATCAGAAAGATAAAATGATTTTCTGGGATTGGAAATCGAAGTTGAGTGAGGAGAACACAATTAAACTGCAACTTGTCTTTGAAACAGTGACCGATCAAACCGGGATTGACGGGTCAGATATTTTTGTTCAGATTATAGGAGCCAATTTATTATGTCTGAATCCATCAAAAAGTACCGGTTCATGGTTCGAAAGAAACAGGGAAAATATAAGTACGAGTCTGAAATCACTTGCAAATACATCTAAAGATTACAGTAAAATAGCCTCCGACGTTTTTAGTACTGCTAATATGCTGACCAATTTTGTGGATTCTGATGATAATGGTAAAAACTGGTATCTGTATAAATACCTTGATCAGTTAAAAAACAACTATGCAGTTGAATGGCATATAAACAGAAAAGTTTTAGATCAGTACGGACCCATGATTCAAGGGTCATTAATTGTCAGTTTTCACGGTTCTGTTTCACATAATAAGAAGCTAAGGCTTCACATCAGGCCTTGTCTTAATTTTATTGAAAATAGCGATATGTGTTTTATTAGTCCCTATGACCAGTTGAATATCAATCATTTTATTGAAATTACACCCCGATTTACAGTATAATAAAATCTTGTTATTGGAAATAGTAACCTTTGCCATAGAGTTTATTGTTGGACCTAAATGATTTTTATTTGTTCTCACTCTGAAAATTTAGTAATTTTGGTATCGTGAGGTCAGTTATTAAACGTATAGGGCTAAAATAGTTTTCATTAATTAACGTTTTATAAAAATAAATAACTTCATTAATCGTTTTAAAATAAGGTAAGTACTGCAGATGAAATTTCGCCATTGTTTATGGTTTCCGGAGTTTTCTAGGATTTATTTATATGATATTCTTAGTCTTACTAAATAAATTAACCAAAATCATTAAAACCCATGTGTAAAAATCATTTCAATCCAATTCACTGCATCATTCCTCCCCACATGCTCGACAAACTGATGCTGTCGGACAATAAGGAAATTGCCGACCTTGCTGTCAACTCCAGCTTCAGAAGCAATCGTTACCGCAGCGACAGGGCCTTCTTCCAGGCATCGACTGACCATGCTAAAACTGTTTTGGGTGTAATATCGGGAGTTACTGGTCCCGCTGTCCTTCAAATGTCTGTTTATGACAACAAACACCGGACCGACTTTACACACGCAAAATTGTTGTATGATTCTACGACCAACCAGGCTGTTACTTCCAAAGATGCCAAAAACGTTATTGCAGGTGGCAAAGCATCCTGGGATTTCTATTTCCAGCTCTTTGGCAGGAATTCTATCGACAATAAGGGTATGACAATAAGCCAGTATATTCATTACGATAGAAAGATGGAAAATGCTTACTGGGATGGTCGCCGTATGGTATATGGCGATGGCGACGGAGTTATCTTCGCGAGCTTTACCAGCGATATGGATGTTATCGGCCATGAACTTACTCACGGTGTAACAGAACATGAGGCTAACCTTGAATATTCAAAACAGTCGGGTGCCTTAAATGAGTCCTTTTCCGATATCTTCGGAATAATGATAAAACAACGTTTCTTAAATCAGGATGTTAAAACTGCAGACTGGCTGATTGGCGAGAACGTCCTGAAGGGTAAACAGTATGCCTTGAGAAGCATGAAAGCTCCCGGTACAGGATATGTTAACCATCCTCTTCTGGGTACTGACCCTCAGCCTGCTACCATGGATAAATATGTTGACCTTCCCGATACTTCTCAGGGCGATTACGGAGGTGTACATATCAACTCTGGAATTCCTAACTTTGCATTTTATGTTGCAGCTTATAATATGGGCGGATATTCGTGGGATAAGGCTGGAAGGATTTGGTATGCTGTTTTAACCGATGAAAGTCTGGCTCAGGACGCACAGTTTGTTGATGTTAAAAACCTCTCCATCGTGCATGCAGAGAAATTATTTGGATTAAACAGCCCTGAAGTCACTGCTGTTAAACAGGGATGGATTGCGGCAAAAGTATAAATACTATATATGAAAATTAGGCTAGTCAGATCAGGTGGATTTATTCCTTTAATTAAAAAAGCCGAGACTGAAACAGAAATGTCCGAACAGGAGCTGACCGGACTGCTTGATTTAATTCAGGCAGATCCTTCAGCTCCCCGGATTAAGGATGGGAATAGCTGGGAATTGGAAATCGGAGAGAGAACTACAGCCATTGATCCCGAGAAAGTTCCGGATGAATATAAAGAGCTTTTTGACAAATTAAAGGATAACCTTAAGATTGTAAAATAATATTCTGTCACCCTAATTTGTAATGCTGTTCGCAATTACGGAATAAAATTCTTCTGAATTTTCAACTAATAACCTAAAATAGTTTTAATTATGGCAGTCCCCGGTGATTTTTTTACGACTGACAGTATGCTCACTCTTGCAGGAGCAACTGCTATAACTACTCTTGTTACAAATGTTTGCCAGTATACATTTAACTGGAATCCTAAGTGGCTTGGATTAATTATAGGAATTGTAATTGGACTTATTGGCGCAGCTGTGACCCCAGATGCAAAATGGGTCAATTATGTTATGGGGTTTATCAATGGTTTTCTGATATATGCAAGCGCGACAGGTATAATGCAGATGTCCGGGAAAGCCCCAGATCCTCATGCTCCCGGGATAATTGCAGGTAGAACCAAACGATCAATCTGGGACAAATGGTTCTGATAAAGGATTGTTCTTTAATCCTTTGAACGCGATTTTTATTTGGTTCTGTTACGAAAATATTAATCTAAGAAACGTCCTATGATTAATACGCAATATCTAAGCGAATTGAAAGAACCTGTTTCTGCAGTAAAATTTGGACAGAAAGGTACTGATGTAAGAAGAATTCAGGAGTGGATAAATCTCCGCAGGTTCTATGATACCAGCTGGAGCCTCAGGATTTCGATTGACGGAGATTTTGGTTCTGCAACCGATACGGCTGTAAAACAATTTCAGTATCACCTTGGACTTGAGGTTGATGGCATAGTCGGAATCCTTACATGGAGGGAACTGGTCAGACCTATGCGTGATGCATTCGATACTATCCCATTCTGCAATAATGATGACCTGAGAAATCGTGTTGTTGGATATGCACGGCAGCAGGAGAGGTCGAAACCGACTGAAATAAATTCGAATCTCGGTCCATGGGTCAGGGCATATATGAATGGGAGAGAAGGAGAAAGCTGGTGTGCGGCCTTTGTTGAAACTGTTCTCGATCAAGCCTATAGCAGTCTGGGGATTTCATATAAGGACTATTTTCCCGATCCCTCATATTATAGCTGCGACAGAATTCTTCAGTATGCCAGGATTAATAACAGGCTGGTTGAGAAAGACGATTTACTGAATGGCCTCTATGTTCCACAAAAGGGGGATCTGTTTCTTCTTATGAACCCCGAAGACTCTTCGGACGCAACTCATGTAGGATTTGTAATTGACTGTGCCGCGACCACAATAACTACTATCGAGGGAAATGCATGTGATCAGACTGGTCCGGCAAATAGTGGTGAAGTGTGCAGGTATTCAAGGGATTATAAGAATCATTTGATTTATATTGTGAAACTACTCTGATTTGAAGTTGTTTTTAAGCAGCTCATCTTCTGGAATTAGGTAATATCTGTTTGATAATAAAACAATTAAATTAACATGGATAGCATGGTTTCAAAAAAGAAATGGACCGTCATGGTATACATGGCTGGCGATAATAATCTTGATGCCAAGGGAATTACTGATCTGGCTGACATGAAAAAAATCGGCTCCACCTCCGATATAAATGTTGTGGCAGAGTTTGACAGGGCAGGCACAGCT
>CAIPJU010000450.1 GCA_903865465.1 uncultured Bacteroidota bacterium | reverse complement strand
GGTCGGGATTATTGAACTGTGGTATTTGTTGGAGCAGTGACAGCATTATCTGGAGATTTGTGAATTGTGCATTTGCTGGTTATGACTATGATATTAAAACAGAAGGAAAATTTAATTTTAAGGGAAGCATTACTGGTTTATTGCCAAATTCAAAATATGTTGCAAGGGCTTATGCCAGTAATATAAATGGTACAAGCTATGGGAATGCTGTTACATTCACAACCCTGCCCTCTTTGGTGGTAAATATAGATTTCAATCCTGGTGTAAATTATAACTATGTGTTTGTCCAGGATGGGAATATATACAGAACCGTGACTCCTGGAGCTCGGGTATGGATTGCTGAAAACCTGTGCACCCGAAAATAGGTAATGAGGCACAATTCATAAACAAAAACTGATTGTAATTAACGGATTTATCATTTTAATAAAATGAAACATTTTCTTACAACTTTCATATTCTGGGTGCTCTCCATGATTGCTTTTTCACAATCTAAAAGTGTAGATATTAGTAAATTATATGATCTTCCTGTCCATTCCAGGGGAGATCTGAGTTTTTCAGCTTCTGCAAATATTCTTTTAAACACCCCGAACGGTGTTCAGCTTGTCGGGGGATTTAAGATGAGAATTTTTATGACCAAACGAATTAGTTTTGATTCTGACATTTTATTTGGGAGAGATTATATTCATGCGGGACCCGGAATATTTGGAATCCCGCTCTGGATCATTTACCTGGGTTCATCCGGTAATTCAGAAGAATCTGAGACTTCACTATCAAATCGATTGTTTTATGCATTAGTGATGGTCACATCTGCAGAGCATACTTCATTTCATTTTCCTGTCAGAAAATCATTTGACATTTCTCCATATTTTAGTTTATTGCGATACAGATCTTCTTATGAATATGGCAGATATTCAAATACTAATATGACCAATGAACAGTTTTGCTTTGCTACCGGACTGGAATTGAATAAGTACTGCAAAAGACTTTTACTCTCTCCTTATATTGAATATAGTATGGGCTATGCCAATCATGTTCCCGGAATAAATGCAGGTATATATTGCGGAATCTACTTTCTTAACCAGACCAGAAAACAGTACAAGAATCTGTAGGCATGTTTAAATACTGCTTAAATTAATTGATAAACAGACATATAAAGAAATTCAAATATAGATAATTTTTATTAAAGGATTAAAATGCTGACCAATGAAAAAGTTAATATTTCTGATAGCATTGTCTGCTCTCCTTACTCTTTCAATTCTTGCCCAGGGTACAAATAAATCGCGGCACACACTTTATCGGTCATGGATTTCGCTTAACAATAGTTTTCTTCAAAGGGAGGGTATTCTGTATGAAGTGAATGATTCCACTATTACATTGAAAGACTTATATTTACAAACCAGTTCCGACAAATTAAGCCTCGAAATGATTAATTACAGAAACATTAAGGACATATATCTGAGACCTAGAAACAGCATATGGAAGTGTGCAGTTATTGGAACTGTCGTGGGTATTGGAGTAGGAGTCATAATAGGACTTACTTACGAAAAAGAGCCAAATAAAATCTTTAGCCTTGATAAAAAGGATGTGACATTAATAGACGGAAGCGTGCTTGGCTTAGCAGGAGCTGGTGTCGGAGCATTACTGGGATCAATAAAGATCAGGATCCCAATTAACAGCAAAATTGAAAAATATAAGGGGTCCAGAGGCAGGCTTAAAAGCTATTCGCAGCTTAGATAGTTCTACTTCAACTATCTGCTACTAAAATATCGGTTGTGGCAAAGGATTATTACCAGGATAAATCGTTCTGCAAATCTGAGCATGGAGAGATTGACATCTGTAAGGTATATAACCTCTTTACCATAGCTGTTAAATTAGCCGTTGAAATAAAAGAGGTGTACGGATTACATTAGATTGATTTTTTAAGTTGGACCATTCCATCCATCTGGCCAAGTCAGGGGGGATGAATTTATATTGCCAAATAAAATTGATCTTTATTAATGGCTTTCTTAACTTTAACAATCAGCCTTAATTTATAGCCATTTATGAAGACATATCTCATTTCACCTAATGAAACCAGTCATTCCTGGTTTAACACTTGTTTTGATGTACTTGTTAGAGTACACACCACCAAAAAACCTACCAAACATAGTTATATCAACTTTTCACATTATTTATCTACTTATTAAAGCATAAAAGTTAAAGACTATCATGACTAAGAAAGACAGGATTTGGATCTTCTCATTAACAGTAGTTGGGTGTTTAATAATCTTTCTATACAGTTGTAAGAAACCTGACTCAAAAGCTAATGATTCAGTCATTTCAGTTGCTGATAAAGATGGTAATATTTATAAAACTGTAACTATAGATACTCAATTTTGGATGGCAGAAAACCTCAAAACGACCAGTTACAATGACGGAACTAGTATCCCTTTAGTTATAGACAGCACAGCATGGATTAATTTAATAGCTCCAGGTTATTGCTGGTATAAAAATAATGCTAATTTGTATAAGGATACTTACGGTGCATTATATAATTGGTATGC